>NSIH01000022.1 GCA_002737315.1 Flavobacteriales bacterium | reverse complement strand
GACTTACGCCCCTCGGCATGGGTAGAACTTGGGTTTCCATAAAGATCCAATGCGGCAATCATGGCTTCCCTTGCTTCAGAGCAAAGGGGCGTTGTGGCAGCATTATCGAGGTATATACTCATATAAAATACTTAAAGGGATGTCAACTTAGCCGCAAACTCCGTGGCGAGCGCCTCTGCCTCCGCTTGGGTCGGCGCCTCGGTGTAAATGCGAATGATGGGTTCGGTATTGCTTTTGCGCAAATGTACCCAGCGGTCTGGGAAGTCAATTTTGACTCCGTCTAGGGTGGACGGATTCAATTCTTGGTGTGCCGCAGCCACTCGGGCCAGCAGCGCATCGGTATCTAAGCTAGGATCGAGATCCATCTTCTCTTTAGCCATGGCGTAGTTTGGGTAGGTTGCCCGCAGTTCGGAACAGGTTCCGCCCCTTTGAGCGAGGTAGGTCAGGAACAAGGCCACCCCGACCAAGGCATCTCGACCGTAGTGAAGTTCAGGCAGTATAATTCCGCCGTTGCCCTCGCCGCCTAAGACGGCACCTTTGGCCTTCATCTCTGCAACAACATGAACTTCGCCCACCGCTGAGGCCGAGTAGGTGGATTGATGGCGCAGTGCAATATCGCGCAGAGCCCGACTTGAGCTAAGGTTGCTCACCACATGGCCTGGATGATGCTGCAGTAGGTAATCAGCTACCGCAACAAGCGTGTATTCCTCACCAAAGAGCTCACCGTCTTCGCTGACAAAGACCAAGCGATCCACGTCGGGATCCACCACGATTCCCAGGTCACACTTCGTTTCAGGAACAAGGACGCAGATCTCGTCGAGGTGCTTGCGCAAGGGTTCTGGATTGTGCGGAAAATGCCCCGTTGGCTCACAATGCAGTCCCTCGATGCGCGCCACACCAAGAGCTTTGAGAAGCATTGGGATTGCGATTCCGCCGGTCGATGCCACCGCATCAACTGCAACAGAAAATCCACGCGCCCTAATGGCATCGGCATCAACCAAATCAAGGTTTAAAATGGCTTGAATATGCCGCTCAATGCCGTCGTTTACTGCGATTCGCAGTCCCAATTCCGATACCGAAGAAAAAATAAAATTGCCCTCTTCTCTGGCCTTTAAAATTTTGGCGCCGTCCTCGGCACTGAGGAACTCACCCTTCGCATTGAGAAGCTTCAGGGCATTCCAATCGCCAGGGTTGTGCGAAGCAGTGAGAATGATGCCTCCGTCGCATCCTTCCCAGGGAACCATCATTTCTACCGTTGGCGTGGTAGAAAGTCCGAGGTCGAGCACATCGATTCCCTGAAAGCGCAGCGTAGAAACTACCAGGTCGCTCAGTGCCTCGCCCGAGGTACGCGCGTCGCGACCAAGGGCGACCCGAAGTCGGCGGTCGCTGCCGGACTGCGTCCGCAGCCACTGGCCGTATGCGCTTGCGAATGCCACTGCATCTAGAGGAGTTAGGTTGCTGCCCACGCCCCCCCCAATGGTTCCGCGAATTCCTGATACCGATGCGATTAGAGTCATGGCGAGGTTTTTGTGTGAGCACAAAGGTAGAACCCAGGCCGGCCGCAATACTACGTGGTGAATAACGCGGTTAACAACGCGCAAAAATCGACTCAAAATCCGCCCTAAATTTGCTTAGGTTTACTATGCCTGATGAACAACAGCGACTCCGACCCCCTAATTGAGCGCTTTGAGCAAGCTTTGCGCGACGACTCCCTGCTGTTTTTTGATGTAGAGGAATTTGAAGAAATAACCGACTACTACCTTGAAACAGGCCAGCTTCAGCGAGCCCGTAAAGCCATTGACATGGGCGGAGCCCAGCACCCCTACGCCACGGTATTTGCAGCAAAAATGGCGCGCTATTTAGTTCAATCCTCCCAACTCGAAGAGGCCCAGGAGGCCATACAGCGGGCCGAAGGCTTGAGCCCGAACCACCCCGACATCGAGTGGGCGCGCGGAATGCTCATGATGCGACAGGGCAAGACCCAAGACGCGATTCAATCGCTGCGCAAGGCGATACAGAATTCCGACGATCCCTTCCCTATTCAAGGTACGTTGGCCTCTATTTATTCTGGAGCGGGTATGTTTCTGCACGCCATCAGAATTCTCAAGGCGATGCTGCAGGAAGAGCCCGAAGATGCGCATTTGCTTTACTTGCTGGCCATCAATTTTGACATGGCCAACCGCGACGACAAGGCCCTTTCCTTTTTTGAAAACTACCTCAACGACTATCCTTATTCAGAGACCGGATGGTACCACCTCGGCGTGGCGCAGTTTCGCCAAGGCCAGCTCGAGGCAGCAGGACGGAGTTTTGGCTTTGCCATTACCATAGACGAGAAGTTTAGCGCTGCCCTATTTGATCTTGGCCGGCTCAACGAAGACCAAGAACAATACGCTGAGGCCCTTGACTACTACTCCCAGTCGATGGAGCACAGCGAGCAAAATGGCTACACCCTTTACCGCAAAGGGGTTTGTTTGCAGTCTCTTAACCGCAACGCGGAGGCGCTACGCATCTTTCAAGAGGCCATTGAGCTTGATGAAGAGCTCGACGAGGCTTGGATTGAGCTTGCCGTGCTGCAGGGCGAGGCGGGCAATGCTCTCAAGGGAGTTCAAAATGCCCAAAAGGCCATTGCCCTAGACCCCGACAATCCAGACTACCACATGGTGGCCCACGATCTTTATGCACAACTCGGACTTCAGCGCGAAGCAGCAAAGAGCCTGCAGCTAATTTTGCATGCACTTCGGGTAGAAAACCCGCGTGGCCTTCAGGAATACGCCGGAATTTTAGTCGAAATGAGCCATGTCGATTCTGCCATCACGGTGCTCGAGGCCGGCGTACAGCGCTATGCCGAAGACCCTGAAATGTGGGCTATTTACTTTGGCTTCTTGTGGAGCCTGGCGGCAGACCTCCCCCCTGCAATACAAGGCATTAATGATTCCTGGCTGCGGTTTGGCGAACCCTTTCACCTCGCGCTAATGGAATTCTACCCCTTGGCTTGCACTGACCCGGTGGTAGCGCAAATTTGGTTGCTCCCTAGGGAATAACTTTGCTCGCATGAATTTTATTATAACCTTCCTCAAGGGCATCGCCATGGGAGCCGCCGACGTAGTTCCCGGAGTTTCGGGCGGAACCATTGCCTACCTCACGGGCATCTACCAGCGATTACTCGACGCAATTCACGCAGCGGGCGGACCAATGTGGATAGCACTGCGCAAAGAGGGAATCGCGGCCGCCTGGAAGGCTCTCGACGGTTGGTTTATTCTAAGTCTTCTAACGGGCATCGCAATCTCTATTCTGAGCCTCTCCAAGGTGGTTCTTTGGGGCCTAGACCAACACCCTACGGTGATTTGGAGTTTTTTCTTCGGACTCATCGTCGCTAGCCTAAAAATGCTTGCTCGGGACGTCAAAGGCGCCTGGCTCATGCTGGCGCTCGGGGTTGTGATGGGCTTACTGCTATCGTCTATGCCGGCGGGCCACGTGGAACTAACTCCAATCTTTACCTTTTTTGCCGGATTTTTGGCTATCTGCGCCATGATTTTACCCGGTATTTCGGGTTCCTTCATCCTCGTGCTGCTCGGAGCTTACGAACCAATCCTCAATGCCCTTCACGATCGCGAGCTAGGCATAGTTGGAATTTTTATTTCGGGCTGCGTAATTGGACTACTCACCTTCGGCCGTCTGCTTCGATGGCTCTTTATACGCTTTGAACAGGTGACGGTGTCGCTGATGACTGGATTCATCATCGGATCCTTGATTAAGGTTTGGCCCTTCAGAAGCCTTAGAAGCGGTTGGGAAGTTCCTGTTTCTCCTTCCGTTTGGCAGGCGGAAACCGGGCAAAGCATAGCCTGGCCTGCGGTGATTCTTGCCGCGCTCTTGGGCGCAGTTTTACTGCTCGGCCTCGACCGATGGGCCCAGGTTCGCCGGACTAAATCATAGGCCGTGCACCGGTTTGGATTGCTCAAGGCTCCTGGGGGCACCTCCCGTTCACCAGAACTGTATCAAAAGCTTTGGAGTGGTCACCCACAGAGCAAGCATTGGTCCTACCAAACTTTAGATCTCGAGCCCGGGATTGACTGGGTGCGATGGCTAAAAGTCGCCCACGACCAGGGATGGAGCGGATTTAATGCTACCGTTCCGCACAAAATTGACGTGTGGAAGGCCGTTTTAGACCGAACTCCTGTGGCCCAAGCGGTTGGAGCAAGCAATTGCCTGGTCCGCACCGAATTAGGCTGGCAATGCCACAATACCGACGCCGACGGATTTTGGCTGGCATGGCAGTCTGCCTGGGGCAACTACCGACCGGAACACCATCGAGTTTGGCTCCTAGGCAACGGCGGAGTGGCGAGAGCCATTGCCCATGCTTTGATGGAGCGCGGCTTTGAAGTACTTGTTTTTGCTCGAACTCCTCGTCCCAACTTTTTTGGTTTGAACCAAATGTCCTTTTCTGCCACCGCTCAAGCCCCCAAGCCCGATTTAGTGGTTAATGCAACCTCTTTGGGTCATGGCAGGCAGTCTGGGCTTGCTCCTGAGGTCGTTTGGCCCCCGCTTCAGGGCGGTTGGGCTATGGATGCTGTTTATGGCGACGAACCCAGTCTTTTTGAGGTTCAGGCTGCCCAGGCAGGGGCCCAAGTGCTTGACGGAATACCAATGTTGGAAATGCAGGCAAAAAAAGCTTGGGATTATTGGTCGAGTATGCTCGGTATAGCCGACTTTTGAGGCCCATTTCAACCCATTAAGCCATACACCATGGTGGAAGATACCCAAAATCCCCTCGAAGGGAGTACGCCCGAGGCCCAAGAGGCAGTTAACTCACTCCAAACTATGGAGGAAGCCCTAGAGCCAAATGGCTCAGAGCCCCTTGAGTCCGCAGCTCCGAACGAACCTGAGCCCGTCGCTTTAGCCACTAAGTCTGAAGAACCGACTGCAGAATTGACGACGGATGAGCCTGCTCCTGCCGTCGAAGCCCCGGTGCAGGATGCTCCATCGGCAGAATCCGAACCAGTGGAGGCTGAAATCGTGGTCGAAGAAGTACTCCTTGATGCACCTTTGGCCCTCGAGGAGTCGGACAGCCATACCGAAGAGGAACGCGAAGCCCATGAAGACCACCAGGCGGACTACAGCGAACTGAGCGACGAAGCCCTTGTGGCAGAGGCTGCGCGGGTGTTGCGTGAAGTTCCCATTGCCGAAGCCCGGCTGCCCATGCTGGCCCTGCGCAATATTCTACTCCCACGCCTTGACGAAGTGCGTCAAAATGCGCTCGATAAATTCGTCGCAGAAGGCGGAGTTGCCATGGACTTTCGATTCGAGCAAAAAATACGCGAATCGTTTTTTGAGACGTTCAACGAGTTTAAAAAGCGCCGAACCGCATGGAAGTCGGAGCAAACACTCGCCCTGACGGTCAACCTTGACCTCAAAAAAGCTATAGTCAATGAGCTCAAGGCGCTCTCTGGTAACGAAGACCTGCCCGACCGCAATACCTACACTAAGTTCAAAGCGATTTTTGATCGCTGGAAGGAAGTTGGTCCGGTACCGGCAGAGGACGCGCGCGACCTTAATGCGACGTTCCGCTTCTTAGTAGACCGGTTCTACGACAACCTCCGCTTGAGCCAGGAGCTCCGCGAGATGGACTACAAGGTCAACAAGGAGGCCAAAGAGATGCTGATTCGTGCGATACAGGAGCTTTCTACAAAAAATTGGTCCGCCAGTGTGGGGCTTGAATTGCAGCACATTCATACGGCTTGGAAGGAAATTGGACCCGTCTCCCTGGACCAAAAGGAGCCGCTTTGGGAAGAATTCAAGGCTGCCTCGGCGGTGCTGCATGAAAAGCGTAGAATTAAGTTCGACGAGCAGAAAGCTCAGAATGGGGAAAGGCTCGAGGCCAAAATTGCAAAAATTACCGAGGCAGAATCGCTTCGCGAAACAATACCGAGCAGCCATAAGGCCTGGGAGCAGGTAACCGAAAAGCTCAATGAGCTGCGCACCGAGTTGGGTAAGATTGGACGAACCTTTGGCGGATCCAGCGACGAGCTATGGAACCGGTTTAAGGCCGTAGATCGCTGGGCCTACAAGGAGCGCAGCAGCTTCTACCGCGACCGTAAAAAGCTACTTAAGAATGCCCTAGACGTGAAGATGCAAATTGTTCTGAAGGCAGAAGCGCTGGCAGAGCGAACGGACTTTGCCGATGCTTCTAAAGAAATGAAGCAGCTTCAGCAGGAGTGGAAGGACTCCGGCTTCGCGCCCAAAAAGGCCACCGACGACCTCTGGGCTAGGTTCCGCGCTGCAGGAAACGTATTTTTTGATAGTTTACGTGGCGCCCATGGCGAGGAACGAGCCGTGAAGCAGGTAGCATACCGCCAAGCTCAAGGCATGCAATCAGCCCGCCAGGCTATTGAGTTGGCTCGACGCAAGTTCGCGCAAATGGAGAATAACATGGGCTTTTTTCAGTACGCCAAGCCCGACAGTCCCATTGTGCAGGATGCCTTGAAAAAGGTGGAACAGGCTCGCAAAGAACTTGAGGTTGCCGAAAAAGCCTTTGCAGCGTTTCAAAAGGCAGAGCGCGCCAAAACAGCCAGCAGCTTAGCCCCCGAGAGCGGAGAGGACCGCGCCAAAGACTAAACGATGGAAGGCCGTCCTCAAAACCACGGCGGCAAGATCCTTAGCACCACAGGGTTGGTTGTCAACGGGTCAGACGGTGGATTTCGGCTTCAAAGCACCTTCAAACCTACGGGCGACCAGCCCAAGGCCATCGACGCACTGACGCGTGGAGTGCTCGAAGGAGAACGAAACCAAACGCTGCTGGGTGTTACCGGATCAGGAAAGACCTTTAGTGTGGCCAACGTGGTAGAACGAGTGCAGCGCCCCACCCTAGTGCTTTCGCACAATAAAACCTTAGCGGCCCAACTATACCAGGAGTTTAAGTCGTTTTTTCCGGACAACGCAGTGGAGTACTTCGTCAGCTACTACGACTACTACCAGCCAGAGGCCTACATGCCGAGTTCGGGTACCTACATCGAGAAAGACCTAAGTATCAATGAAGAAATTGAAAAGCTCAGGCTCTCGACCACCTCATCCCTATTAAGCGGACGACGGGACGTACTGGTAGTCGCCTCGGTCAGTTGCCTCTATGGCATGGGAAACCCCGAAGCATTTAAAAGCCAACAAGTCCAGATTAATTCCGGGCAAAAATTAAGCAGGCAAAAGTTTTTGCACTCCCTAGTACAGGCCCTCTACAGCCGGACCGAAGGGGAATTCAAGCGCGGGAACTTTAGGGTCAAGGGCGACACCGTAGACGTGTTCCCAGCCTACGGAGACATTTTTTACCGCATCCTTTTTTGGGGCGACGAAATCGAACGCATCGAGCAGTGGGATCCAGTCGCGAACGAACGGCAGGGCGCCATGGAACATCTTCGGATCTTCCCGGCCAATTTGTTTGTTACAACCCCCGACATGCTGAACTCCGCGATAAAGAGCATTGAGCTGGATCTCGGAGCACAAATCGCGCATTTCACCCAAATGGGTCGCCCCCTAGAGGCAAAACGACTGGAAGAACGAACCGTCTTTGACCTCGAAATGATTCGGGAATTGGGCTACTGTTCTGGAATCGAGAACTACTCGCGCTACCTCGACGGACGCGAGCCAGGAACCCGCCCCTTCTGCTTGCTCGACTACTTTTCAGAGGATTTTTTGGTTATCGTCGACGAGAGCCATGTCACCCTGCCGCAGGTTAAGGCCATGTATGGAGGCGATCGTAGCCGCAAAGAAAATTTGGTCGAATACGGGTTCCGACTCCCCGCCGCAATGGACAACAGGCCGCTCATGTTTGCGGAATTTGAGCAGCTGCAGAACCAAACCATCTATGTTTCGGCCACTCCTGCGGACTACGAACTGCAGCGCTCCGAAGGAGTCGTGGTAGAGCAGCTGATTCGCCCAACCGGATTGCTTGACCCCATCATCGAGGTGCGACCCATCGACAACCAGGTCGACGACCTGATGGAAGAAATTCGCCTGAGGTCAGAACGCAACGAGCGCGTACTGGTCACTACGCTAACCAAGCGAATGGCTGAGGAGCTGTCTAAGTACTTCACGCGGTACGGAATACGCTGCCGCTACATCCACAGCGACATAGAAACTATGGAGCGAATCGAAATCATGGATTCCCTTAGGGCCGGACTTTTTGATGTGCTCATCGGGGTAAACTTGCTTCGCGAGGGACTGGACTTTCCGGAGGTTTCTCTCGTTGCCATCATGGACGCAGACAAGGAGGGCTTTTTGCGAAGCGAGCGATCGCTGGTGCAAACTATCGGCCGTGCCGCGCGCAATGTCAACGGAATGGCCATTTTTTACGCCAACAAAATCACCGATTCCATGGCCCGAACCATGAGGGAGACGGATCGCCGACGAGCGAAGCAAGAAGCCTACAATACCGAACATGGAATTACCCCCACAGCCATTGAACGCAAAGACCGATCTACCGTCTTTAATCAAAAGGCAGCGGAGTCAGCAGCAGCCGAGGTGCGCCGCATTACTTTGGCAGAAGCCTTGCCCAAGTATGCCAGCCCCGAGCAACGCCGAGCGAAAGCCGCCGAGCTCCGGCGCGAGATGGAGAAGGCCGCCAAAGAGCTTGATTTTATGCGCGCGGCAGAACTGCGCGACGCCATCACCCAGCTCTCGGCAGCGACCTAAACGGCCACAAAAAAGCCCCGCCGAAACGACGAGGCCATTGGTGCAATGCACTAAGTTTTTACTTCTTAAGGGTCTACTTCTTTTTAATATCCTCAATCCAGACATCAAAAACGAGGGTTGCATTCGGTGGAATAACGTCTCCTGCCCCTGCCGCTCCATAGCCCAAGGCTGGTGGAATGATGAGCTTGGCGTGGCTGCCCTTCTTAAGGCCAATGAGGCCCTGCTGCCAGCCCTTGATGACCTGACCCTGATTGCCACAGGTTACCGGGAAGCCTTGGTAGGGCTCGCGCTGGGAGTTGTACTGGCCCCAAACTAAAGCAACTTCCTTGACGCTCGCGTCAAAGGGTTTGCCGCTATTGAGGTAGCCTGCATAATGCACTAAAGCTTGATCGCCGTCGACCATGGGCTCGCCCTCTCCTTCGGTAACCACGAGAACCTTGAGGCCCTCAGCGCGCGACTCGGCCTTAGAAAGCCACTCTGCATACTTCTTTTCGAATTCGGCAGAATTCACCGTTCCATTGCTGAACCAGGTAAACTCGGCGGCGCGCAAGGCACCTTTGGCTGCGGCATCGGCGGCTGTCTTGGCGGCCTTGGCTTCAGCTCCGGCAAGACCCTCGGTAAATACCTTGGGAGCATCAAAATCCTTAGCGGCCTTGCCCTGACGAATGATCTTGACGTTCATCGTAATCGGGGTCTTGGGCATGTCACGCGGGTCGCGCTCTGCATTCGCTATTTCGGTCACCTTCTCCATTCCAGAAACAACCTTGCCAAAAATGCTGTGGCGGTCGTCGAGCCACGGCGTAGCGGCTTCGGTAATAAAAAACTGAGAACCGTTGGTGCCAGGCCCGGAATTGGCCATGGACAAAATTCCCGGAACGCTGTGGCGCAATGTGGGATGAAACTCGTCGGCAAACTGGTAGCCTGGTCCGCCCGAACCTTGACCGTCAGGGTCTCCACCCTGGATCATAAACTGCGGAATTACGCGGTGAAAAATAAGCCCGTCATAAAACGGAACGCCTTTTTTGGAGGGAACTTTAGGGTGGTTTCCCTCTGCAAGTGCTACGAAGTTGGCTACCGTTATGGCTGCCTTTTCCATTTCAAGTTGAACGAGGATGTCGCCTCTGCTTGTCTCAAACAGGGCATACAGGCCGTCTCCGACCTTGATTTCTTGGTTATTCACGCGAATTTCAGGTGTTGCGCCGCAGGCCACTGCTAGCAGTGCCGAAGCGGCAAGGAGCGAGGTTTTGTTCATAGCACGCGAAGATAATACAGAAGAGGACTCATTGGCGGAACTTCTCCATCGCCAGCCAAACCATGCCCAAGATGGGCAGGCAGCAGCAGCAGCAAACTATCTCCGTGCCTTGCTCGAGCAAGAGCATACTGCAGGCCCCAGACCGCTTTGGCATCCCGAAGTACGCGAACTTCTTGAATTCCAGCGCCGAATTCTTCGCCCCGCAATCCGCACAAACGGTAGCTAATGCGCAGCAATTCCTGCTCCTGAACCAGCGCGGCACTGCCCGATTGAACCTTCCACTCGAGGGCGCCAGATCCTGCCGGTTCAAAGGGCCAACCGGTGGAGTCGACAAAACGACTAATAAAGGCTCGTTCCTGCGCGAGAACTGCCCGATTTTGCTCTATAAGCCGATCCTGAACCTCAGCCGCTGTTAGCTGCGGCCTAGCCTTGCCCTCCTCGGGGCGTTGGCAGGCCAAAGCGGCAATAAATGAGAAAAAAATTAGTGCGCGAGCCATTCGGTTAGCTTTAAAACTAGCTCGGTACGAAGGGCATCAAGCGGGAGCTTTGAGGCTCCGCCTGCGGCATTTCGGTGCCCGCCTCCTGCGTAGTGACTTCGGGCAAACTCATTCACGTCATGCTCTCCCTTGCTCCGAAACGACATTTTTACTAGCCCTGCGGTGTCTTGACGCAAAAGAACACTAACCCGAACTCCATCTACCGAGAGGCCCCAATTCACGAGGCCTTCGCTGTCGCCCGAAACGTAGCCAGCTCCTTCTAGGTCTGCCAAGCTCAAACTCATCAGGGCCGCATTGCCATTGGCTATGATTTGCATTGATTGCAGTCCGCAACCCATAGTATGAGCCCGACTCAAGGAGCTGGAGTCGAACAAGCGCTCGTGAATGACGCTTGGCTCGGCCCCGACTTCCATCAAGCGCGCAGCCGTGTTTAGTGTCTGCGCACTGGTCGACGGATAGCGGAACGAGCCGCTGTCGGTAATGATTCCCATTAAAAGGTTGTCGGCACAGGCCTGATCCACCCGGCTCCAACCCTCGTCGGCAACAATGAGGTCTGCAATCATTTCACAGGTCGAGCCTTTGAGGGTATCGCTGTAGGCCTCGACAAACAAGGGGTCAGGCTGCTGGTGGTGGTCGATTAGAACCTGCCGGCCGGCAAAGGCGCGAACCAGGGGCTCCAAAGCAGCTCCCACCCGGGACGGACTGTTGTAGTCCAGTGCAAAGTGAACTTCTGCCTGATGAAACAGTTCCTCGACCTGATTGAGAGAATCTTCAGCAATCCGCACAAAAGAAGCCGTGTAGCCCATGCTTGATTGCAGTGATTTGGAAGGTGCATTGGGCAAAAGCACCGTTACCTGATGGCCCAAGGCTCTGAGGTAGTGCGCCCATCCTAAAGAAGAACCTATTGCATCGCCGTCTGGCCCCCAATGGGTGGTTATAAGAATTTGGTAGGGACGCTGGCGAAGGGTCCTGAGAACATCATGGAGCATGGGGCAAATTTCGTACTTTTGCGGCCGAATTCACGTCTACTTTGCTAAACTTATCATGAACGCTACGAACCGCACTTTTACCATGCTCAAACCCGACGCCGTTGCCAACGGACACGTCGGAGCCATTCTCAACCACATCAATAAGGCGGGATTTCGAATCGTTGCGATGAAACTAACCCGACTAAGTTTGACCGAGGCCTCGGAGTTTTATGGCGTGCACCGTGAGCGCTCCTTCTTCGGAGAGCTCGTTGGCTACATGACCAGCGGACCAATCGTAGCGGCAGTTCTCGAGAAAGACAATGCCGTTGCCGACTTCCGCACTGCTATTGGAGCCACTGACCCTGCCAAAGCCGATCCAGGCACGATTCGCCAACTTTATGCACAATCCATTGCCGCCAACGCCGTTCACGGCAGCGACAGCGATGAGAATGCCGCCATCGAAGGGGCCTTCTTCTTCAGCGGACGCGAGCAGTTCTAGGCTTAGGCAATCCCAACTAATAATCCCGCTTCGGCGGGATTTTTTTTGACTATTTAAGAATTAAGTCCTTGATCTCTAGCTGGTCCTTGAGCTCTTCGCGAAGGCCTTGCAGCAGGCGTTCTCGCTGAGCTCGCAGCTCGTGGCGTAGGGAGTCTGAGCGGAGAAATACCGTGAGGGTGCCGTCCGAAAGAATGAGTTTGCGCGTTTTAAGCATGCCGGATTCACCGAGCAGGGTGCGCCACGCGTTCTGGCAAAGCGCAAGCTGAAAACCAGGTTTATGGCGGTGAAGCGCCAGCAAGCGGCTCACTATATCGCCAAAGCCTTCGAGGTTGGGGCGTGCCATAGCTTAGTTGGGCGTGAAATCGTGCACCACCGATTCCTGATCAAGGGCTTTGAGTAGGTCGGCCGTGCGCTCTTGGTGGGTATCGCTTATAAAAATTTGCCCGAAGCGTTGGTCGTTCACCATGCGCACCAGACCCTCTACCCTTTGGGCGTCGAGCTTGTCAAAAACGTCGTCAAGCAGCAGAATGGGCTTGCGCCCCAAGGCCTGATGCAAAACCTCGAATGAAGCCAGTTTTAGTGCAATGAGGAAACTCTTTTGCTGCCCTTGCGAACCCACTCTTTGCAGAGGATGCCCGTGAATGATGAAGTCGAGGTCTTCGCGGTGCGGACCCGCCGAGGTGAACTGAAGCAGTCGGTCCTTGGGCAGACGCTCTGCAAGCAGTTCCGCCATGTTTTGGTGCTGAAGCGAACTCTCGTAGCGCAACTCCACCTGCTCGTGGTCGCCAGAAATACCGAGGTAGGCCTCTTGAAGCATTGGAGCAAACTGCTGAACAAATCGGGTGCGCGCCTCAAAAATTAGGGGTGCAAATTCGCTGAGCTGGTGGTCGTAGACTTCCAGCATGTCGGGCTGAAAAATTCGGTTCGCAGCAAAGTACTTGAGCAGTGCGTTGCGCTGCTTGATGGCACGCTGGTAGCCCTGAAGTGCCTCCAGGTAGGCTCGGTCTGATTGCGCAATTACCGCATCCATCATCTTGCGGCGGACTTCAGAACCTCCGTGAAGCAAAACGTGGTCGCCTGGGCTAATCATTACCACCGGGAACCTACCCAAGTGGTCCGAGATGCGCGGATACTCCGCGTCGTCTGCCTTAAATATTTTTTTCTCGCCACGCTTTAAGCCGCAATAGACGGGCGTTGCGGAGCTGTCGCCACGAAATTCACCCTGGACCACCAAAAAGGGAGCATCAAACTGAATGCAGTAGGAGTCGCTGCTGTGAAAGTAGCTGCGGGTCATGCAGAGAAAGTGAACGGCGTCTAAAACCGAGGTCTTGCCTGAACCATTGGCCCCAACCAAAGCGTTTAATTTGGCAGAAAAAGAAAAATCTGCTTGGGCATGGTTCTTAAAGTGAACCAAGCTGAGGCGATCGAGCACAACATCTTGCATGATGCAAAAGTACCTTGGTATGGATGCTTTGGCTATCTTTGCGGCCCTATGGCAAAACAGAAAAAACAAATTGATTTGGTCGAGCGTCCGATGGAAGCCGTCGAAGAGACCTTCTCAAAGGCAGAATCCTTGTTTCACAAGTACCAAAAGCAAGTTACCTACCTAGCAGGTGCGATTATAGCGGTTTTCTCCTTGACCTGGGCCTACCGAGAATTTATCATGAAGCCCGCAGAAGAGGAGGCGCAGCTTGCCCTTTACCCTGCTCAGGATGTTTTTTCTCAGGACTCCCTGCGTTTGGCCCTGAACGGCAACGCAGAATTCATGGGTTTTATTGATCTCGCCGACGAGTATGGGAGCACCAAGGCGGGTAACCTTGCCAACTACTACGCTGGACTAAGCTACCTGTCCCTCGGTCAGCCCGAAGAAGCCATTGACTACCTCGAAGAATTTGACGGCAACGGAACTTTTTTGGATTTAATAGCCACGGGCGCCATAGGCGATGCCTTTGCCGACCTAAACCAAACCGAGGAGGCCCAGGAATTTTATGCCAAAGCGGCTTCATTGGATGCCAACGACTTCTTGACCCCCTTTATTTTATCGAAGGCAGCGGTCGTCGCTGAGATCAACAAGGACTTGAAGGCTGCATTGAAGTACACCCAGCGCATTAAAAAAGACTTCCCTGCGTCAGCAGAAAGTGCTAATGCCGATGCCTTGATCGCCTACTACGAGGCTAAGATTTCTGCCCAATAATGGCTACCGCCGAGCGCGGACCTCTTGAATTAAGTTCCATGCCCAACAAGGCAAAGGGACTTCGGTTCGCCTTAGTCGTGAGTTCTTGGAATCCCGCAATAACCAACGCCCTGTCTGATGGCGCGGTGAAGGTGCTTGAGCAGCTTCGCGCTGACCGCATTGATCGCTTTGATGTACCGGGTAGTTTTGAATTAATTCGCGGCTGCAAAGTGCACGCGGAGTCCCTAGAATACGACGCAGTCATCGCAATTGGGTCAGTCGTGAGGGGTGAAACACCTCATTTTGAGTACGTTTGCCAAGGAGTTACTTTTGGCATTGCGCATTTGAATGCCACGGGTAAAACTCCGGTTATATTTTGCCTCCTTACCGACGACACCTACCAGCAGTCCCTGGACCGCAGCGGTGGATCCCTTGGCAATAAAGGAGAAGAAGCGGCCGTGGCAGCCGTAATGATGGCTTCTTTTTAGGCGGATTTTAGCCTATTAACGCTAAAAAACGAATTCGCGGCCCGCGATTCGCAGTCTGCGGTCGAACTTTGATGCTTATGATGGTGAATTTAGATTCCGCGGCAGTAGACCGCGCTGACCTTTGGCTAAACAGTGCCATTGAAGAGGCCGATAAGGCTGCCATACTTCGCATGAAGGAGGGCGACGCAGCTGCCTTTAACGAGGCGTTTTACACTGATTTAGAGTTTGGTACTGGTGGGTTGCGCGGGCTGATGCGGCTCGGAAGCAACGGGATGAACCGCTACACAGTCGGACTTACGACCCAGGGCTTGGCCAATATGGTTGGTGCAGCAAGCAAGAATCCCTCCGTGGCCATTGCTTATGATTCGCGCAACCAGTCCGCAGAATTTGCGCGGGTTGCCGCAGACGTTCTTGCTGCCAATGGCGTGGACGTATGGCTTTTTGAGGACCTCCGGCCTACCCCGGAATTGAGTTTCGCGGTGCGGCTGAAGGGTTGTACCGCCGGAATCGTAATCACGGCCTCCCACAACCCCAAAGAATACAACGGCTACAAGGTATACTGGAGCGACGGGGGGCAAATTGTTCCGCCCCAAGACAAGGCCCTGATGGACGCCGTAGCCAAGGTTTCGCTGACCGAAGTTCGGTGGTCTGGAGGCTCCGGATTGGTGAAGACCCTTGGTCGAAGCACCGACGAGGCCTATCTGTCTGCGGTCGAAACCCTCTCGCTCAACCGTACGGGTAATGCTAACCTGGGAATTGTCTTCACTTCCTTGCACGGAACCGCCATTACCCTGCTGCCCGAATCCCTGGAGCGATGGGGATTCACTAAGGTGGACTGCCTGGCCTCGCAGGCAAAACCAGACGGAAATTTCTCAACCGTTCAATCCCCTAATCCCGAAGAATCTGCGGCCCTGAAACTTGCACTCGCCCGAGCAGAGGAGCTTGGCTACGCCATGGTGATCGGCTGCGACCCTGACAGCGACCGAGTGGGCATTGCAGTGCGCGACGACGTCGAGAAGATGGTACTTCTCAATGGCAACCAGGCCGCCGCAGTGCTCATGGATTACGTGCTTGAGCAGCGCATTGCCCAGGGCAGCATGCCCGACAATCCCTTTGTGGCAAGTACGGTCGTGACCTCTCCTCTTCTACTGCGTGTGGCAGAATTCTATGGCATTGAAGCAACCGAAACCCTTACCGGTTTTAAGTGGATTGCGGAGCAAATTAGGCTTCGCGAGGGCAGACAAAACTTTGTGGTCGGCGGCGAGGAGAGCTACGGTTATTTGGCCGGAGACTTTGTGCGCGACAAAGACGCCATCGGCTCAGCCTGCTTGCTGGCGGAGGCGGCGGCGTTCCGCGCCAGCGAAGGCAGTAGTTTTTACCTGCGCTTGTTGGAGCTTTATGCCCGCCATGGCCTGCACCATGACGAACTGATGAGCCTGACCAAACCAGGGCGAAGCGGACTCGAGGAAATTCAGAAAACGATGTCCCTTCTGCGCTCCAATAGCCCCCTGGAGATTGCAGGGCATGCCGTTGCTGAAGTTGTGGACTACCAGCAGCAGACCCGACGAAACCTTCAAAGCGGTCGGATTGAGGCCCTAACCCTCCCTAAGTCCAACGTTATTCAGTTGCTTATGGCCAACGGAGACCGAATTACAGCCCGCCCGAGCGGAACTGAGCCCAAAATCAAGTACTACTTTAATACGACGGGAGTCCGCTTGGAACGCGGAAACCTCACCAAGCACTACCACGAGGTCCGCGAAGAACTCAGAGAACGAGTCGAATCCTACCGCAGGGTACTGAGTACGTACTAACTTGGCGGCATGAAGATAATTTTTGTACTTATTCTTGCCTTGGCCGCTTGGGTTGTGGTAGCACAGCCGAGGGCCGCTGGGTCTGGCTCGATTCCCAGGGAGGTTTGGTTCCATGCAGAAATTACCCTGAGGCCCGCAGAGAACGGGCAAAAAGCCTGGATTCTTCCCTTTGATGTGGTTTCTATCTCGAGTTCTGACGAGGCGAGACCCGCCTTTTTTGTAGTGAACGGGCTGGAACGCTTACCCCTGAGCTTTGCCGGATCGACTCCAGAGGGCTACGAACGATATGAAATTCCCTACTTTCAGGGGGAGCTGATCTGGCGAAAAGAAGGAAGACAGCTTGCAGGCTTCTGGATGCGTCCCGACCGCGGAACCCAATACCCATTGGCACTGAGCCCGGGGAAGCTCGCGAGGTTTGCTCTAAACGAAGCTCCGGTTAAGCAATTCAAGCTGGAGCAGCGGTACGCCTTGGTGCAGTATGAGCCTGGCAGTCCTGTTGAGAAGGGCCGCAGGGCCATCGCTACCCTGACCGAGCACTCCGACGGCACCGTAACCGGCAGCATCATGACGGAATCCGGCGACTACCGATACCTTGCGGGCAATCGAAGCGGAAACCGCATTCATCTGAGCACGTTTAATGGGATTTTTGCCTACGTTTTTGAGTTGGAATTGACTGAAAATGGCGTAATACGAGGCCGTCAGCTGCTGAATGCTAGCAGCGAGTTAGTCATTAGCGGCAAGGTGGATTTGTTGGCAAAACTGGCCGACCCGACGGGCATTACTGGCATGAAGCCAGGAGTTAAACGTTTGGGATTTAGCCTTCCGCACTACAAAACAGGAGAATTATTGGGACCAGAATTGGGTCGGCCGGCGGTGATTCAAATAATGGGGTCCTGGTGCCCGAACTGCCTGGACGAAAGCATCGCTTTTAAGCAATTTCAGGCGGCCTTCCCGGAGGTGCAGTTTTTTGGAATTGCCTTTGAACGAAGCTCGGAGCGAGAGGAGGCCTTTGCTGCAGTGGATAAGTTTGTGCGGGGGCTGGACCTCGGGTATCCGGTGCTGTTTGCCGGGCGCGCCGCATCAGGCGCAGTCGAAAAGGTGCTCGAGGGCCTGGTTGGATTTCAGTCCTACCCAACCACCATTTACCTGGACCGTCAGGGTGAGGTCCGCAAAATTTACAGCGGATTCTATGGCCCTGGAACGCCCGAGTACGAGCCATGGATGCAAGAGACCCTAGCCTTTATTGAAAAACTGCAGTCGGAGTGACCAGCGGCAGCGCAGCCTTGTTCAAAGGCTTAAAACGTCAAACACCCCATGACCTCGACCGCGTGATCCATGGGCTTCACGAGGAAGTTTTTGCCAAAACCGACTGCCTGAATTGCGCCAACTGCTGCAAAACTACGGGCCCGCTTTGGTCCGAACGCGATAAGGAGCGCGTGGCCAAGCACCTCCGGCTCAAAACCGGAGATTTTGAGTCTGCCTACTTGCGGCTGGATGAAGACGGCGACTGGGTGCTCCAGCAGCTGCCCTGCCCCTTTCTCGAGGCTGATAATGCCTGCAGCATTTATGAAATTCGCCCTAAGGCCTGCCGCGAATACCCGCATACCGACCGAGTCAAGCAGGCGCAAATTCTGGATTTAACCCAGAAAAATGCCCTAATCTGCCCTGCCGTTGGCGAAATCGTTGCCCGAATGGAGGTTATCTACGCCCAAAAGAAAGGACCGGCAGCAGAAAGGCCAAGCCCAAAACCAAGAGGGCGCCGATGAGGTTGTACCAAAGGAATCCGAGGTCAACCATTCCTGCCACGTTGGCCGCATGAAGGGCTAAGACAGCGAGTTCCGCTGCAATTCCTGCAACAAAAACCGCCCAAGAGGGGCGCTTTGGAGCGAGCCAGGCACAGAGAAATATGCCGAGCATCGGACCATAAAAGAGCGAACCGATTAAATTGACCAACTGAATAAGGTTCTCATACAAGCTTGCAAGCAGGGCGATGCCCATGGCAACAAAACCCCAAAGTGCGGTAATCCATCGAGACGTTTGAAGGGTTTCGCGCAGCCCAAAAATTCGTCCAAAGTCTATGATTGAAGTAGCCGCTAGTGAATTTATTTCTGCGCTTGAACTCGACATGGCGCCAGCCATTATTACGGCAAGAAGCAAACCGAGCAGTCCCGCTGGCATGCTGCCCAATGCCCAAGACAAAAAAACATAGTCCTGGTCGTTGGTCTCGAGCTTCGGCAATTTTGCCTTGACTAGCTGGCTTGCGCGATCTTTTACCACTTTTTGCTCTGCGCGGAGAGCCACCAGGCTAGATTGACGTTCTGGTGTTTCGGGAGTTCGCGCAAGTTCCGAACGAGCTCGCTGAATTTGATTCCATTCCGCGTCCACGCTGGCGGACTCGGGCAGGGTCTGCCAGGCCTTGGCAAGGGCAGGATTGTGCCATAAAGGTTCGGTGCTAAGGTGCATTTGAACCAGAAGTAAAAGGCCAAGACTGAGCACAAAAAGCTGCATCGGGAATTTAATAAGGCTGGTGACCAAGAATCCCCTTCGAATTTCTCCTAGGTTTTTGCCCGACAGGTAGCGACCCACCTGACTTTGATCGGTTCCAAAGTATGCCATAGCCAAAAAGAAGCCCCCGGCAAGGCCAGACCAAACCGTGTAGCGGCTTGAGGGATTCCACGAAAAGTCAAGTACTTGGTCGTGGCCGTAGGCGGAGGCTATAGACCAGGCCCCACGAAGGTCCATTTCTGATGAAATTCCGCGATACAGCACCATCCAAGCCGCAATAAGACCAATAAAAATAACGGCCATCTGCGCAGTTTGGGTCACCTCGACAGCCTTGAAGCCCCCAAAGGCGGTATAGGCTAAAACCACAATACCCGTGGCAATCACCGTTGACTTGAGGTCCCAGCCAAAAACCGTAGACAGCACAATGGCGGGTGCATAAAGCGTAATACCTGCGGCAAGGCTACGGGATAAAAGAAAAAGAAATGCCGCAAGACCGCGTACCCGAGGGCCAAAAATGGCTTCTAGGTACTCGTAGGCGGTTCTTGCTCCGCTTTGAATGTATCTGGGAACCACCCAAATTCCCAGCACCAAAAAAGCCAAGGGCATTCCTAAATAAAATTGAGCGAAGCGGAGTCCGTCGCCAAACCCCTGACCCGGAGTACTAATAAAAGTGATGGCTGATGCCTGAGTGGCAATGATGCCCATGGCCATAGCCCACCAGTTCGACTGTTTATTGCCGCTTAAGAATTCCGTATCGGTCTCCCTAGCTCGGGCAGTCCACATGCCATAGAGTGAGATTCCGCCAATGCTAAAAACAAGCACTAGCAGGTCAATAAGGCCAAGATTAGAGGTCATGCGCGACCAGATTGGCGAGAATTCGGTAGGAACCGGGCACTCCCTCACGCCATTGGCGAAACAGAGATAGGGCACAATAGGTTACACTTCCTTGGCCGTATTGCGCGGTAATTAATGCTCCTTCCGCAGGTGGCTCGCCGGGGTCTGACCAAGAAATAATAGGAACAAATTCAGCCGGCCATCGCTCCGCAAAGTAGAGTCCGCGCTCCTGAACCCATCCGTCAAAATCGCTGCTGTTGAGGGCATTGGGACTGTTCCAAAGAGGGTGCTCGGGCTGAAGAATCCTGGGCGCGGTACCCTCTACCGTGACGCGCTTGCGCCCGAGTTCAAAGGGAATTGGCCCCATTTGATCGGCAGTGCGGTCCTTGCTCGCTGTGGCGTACTGCATCACAAGACGACCACCCTTGCTAATCCAGGGCTCCAGAAGGGCGTTGGCCCGATCCATTCCCAGCGTAGAATTGTAGGCACGGACTCCCGTTACCACCGCAATTAATCCGTCTAAATCGCTAGCAGCCATAGTGATCGGGTCGAGGCGTTTAACCCTAAATCCGAGTTGTTCTAGTGCCATGGCGGCGTCGTCGCCCGCCCCTTCAATAACCCCAACCTCTGCATCAGGAAGGTTCATCGGAACAAAGCGCAGTGGAACCGATCCATCCACCCACACTTCGCTCTGGGGAATGTGGTCGTAGCGCAGCTTCACTACCGACCGAACCGCCTGGCCTCCAGACCAAAACTCTAGAAATCCATCGACTGAATTCGGCCCGGCTTCTATAACTACCTCAAAAGAAGCGGTGGGGTCCGACCCAGGGAGCGCAGTCCACTTTAAACGTTTAGGACTATGCAGGGTCCATCCCTTGGGAACCCTTACTTCTGCCTCAAAATCCTTGGCCAGGGCCCAGCGAGCGAAGACCACTTTAAGGGTATAACGGGCTGTTTTTGTGGCAATTAATCCAGATGGGCTCACTAAAACACTCAAGGGGTCCGCTTGGAGCAAGGGCCGCCGCAATTCTCCCTTCACCCGATCTCCCGAAACGTATTCGGCAGGCTCCAATTCCGAGGCTTCGCGCTCGAGCCGCTCCCCCTTGGCTAGGCTTTGACCTTCCCAAACTATCGGGTTGGGGGATTCATTGACCAAAATCTCGGTGCGGACCAAGGGCAAACTGTCTCGGTCGGTGAACCAAGGTCTGCTAGCACGGACCTCTCGCCAAGGCTGGTAGGCTCGATTGGCAGCAGGTGGCGCAGTCCAATCCACTGGCGTACCCGCAAGCAGCTTTAGTAACTCACTGCGAAAGCCATGGTCGTTTTCGCTGCCAAAACCCTGCGATTTGTGCATGCTCCGGGCCTCCGTACCAATTTGAAGTACAGACTTTTGCAAACCCTCATGATAGCCACCGACGCTTAGGGTCACTAAACTGTCGGACTTGGGTAGAGCTTCGGCTTCTTTAATCCACCACGAAGAGGTATTCCAATAAAGGGCCTTGGGTGCCCAATCCCCGTTGCACATGCGGTCGCGCTGCAGCCTAGCAAACAAGTCCATTGCTAGTATGGCCGAGGCGGTATGATGACCGTGACCCGCTCTAGAATCAGGAGGAAACCGCGTTACCAGTACGTCGGGCCGAAACTCCGCAGCCAAGCGAAAAAGTTCTCCCAATAGTGCCTCGCGATCCCAAACTTCAAATGCCTCCTCGGCCGACTTGCTGTAGCCAAAATCGGGAGCCGAGGTAAAAAACTGCTTGGCGCCGTCAATCTTGCGAGCCTCACGCAGCTCGGCCTCGCGAAGCGCTCCCAAAGCAGGACCCAGTTCTGGGCCGACCAAATTCTGGCCTCCCTCTCCCCTGGTTAGGCTCAAATAAGCTACCTCTCGGCCCTCTGCGCGCGACCAATGGGCTATAAGCCGGGTGTTCTCGTCGTCGGGATGAGCCGCCAGGTAGAGTATGCGCTGCACCCCCTGCGCTCGCGCTCCGGTAGCCATGAAGGCTGCCAAGAATAGGACCAAACCAATCTTCTGCATTCCTGTTGTACTTTGTATTCCCTAAGTAAA
>NSIH01000021.1 GCA_002737315.1 Flavobacteriales bacterium | reverse complement strand
TTTACCCTAGCCCAAGGCCGGACCATTGGCGGAGCCAATGCAAGCCGATGGATCAACATCTTTGGAATCTCGTTCCAAACCAGCGCGATGGCCAACGTGGTGCTCATCATGTACGTAGCGCGGCAGCTGGCCAAGCGCAAAGAAGAGTGGACCTTCTGGCAATCCTTCCGCAAGGTGCTCTGGGCCATATTTTTGACCGTCGGATTGATTTTGCCCGCCAACTTCTCGACCGCCGCCCTCGTCTTCATCAACGCCAGCATCGTGCTGGCCTTGGGCGGGTATCCGTTTCGCTACTTGCTTGGCCTGGCCGGGCTCGGGTCCGCACTCCTGGCGGTCTTTATAGCCGCCGTGCTCCTTGCTCCAGACCTCATGCCCAACCGGGTACAAACCTGGAAGTCGCGCATTGAAACCTTCACCCAAGGGGGCTCCGAAGACGACAACTACCAGACTACCCTCGCCCAAACGGCCATTGCCGAAGGCCAAATTTTCGGCCAGGGGCCTGGGGGCGGACTTCACAAGCACTTCTTGCCCCAAAGCAATTCCGACTTTGTTTATGCCCTAATTGTCGAAGAATACGGCCTCATCGGTGGCACGGTAATTCTGGCCATGTACGTCTGGCTGCTTTTTTCGGTGATTCGGGTGGCCAAGCGCTCCAAGGACCTCTTTGGCAAGCTGCTCTCGCTGGGCATAGGCTTCTCCATTGTGCTTCAAGCCTTCATCAACATGGCCGTGGCAACGGGACTCCTGCCCGTAACGGGTCAAACCCTACCCCTAATTAGTGCGGGCGGAACCTCCTTGCTCATTACCAGCCTGGCCATGGCCATGATTATCGCCGTGAGCCGCGGCAAGGGCGACAACGAGCAAGTCGACCCCGAACTGGCCGATGCACTCGCCAACGACTGGAACGAGCAAAGCCAAATACCCAAAGCCTAAAGCACGAGAGCCAGCCATGTCAGAACAATTGCGCATCATCATCTCAGGCGGCGGTACCGGCGGACACATCTTCCCGGCGGTAAGCATCGCCCGCGAAATTCAAGCTCGCTACCCCCAGGCGCGGATTCTCTTCGTGGGCGCCGAGGGCCGCATGGAGATGGAACGCGTTCCGGCTGCGGGCTTCCCCATTGAAGGAATTCGCATCGCTGGATTCCAGCGCAAAAAACTGCTCGCCAACCTTGGCTTGCCGTTTAAAATTTGGTCAAGCCTCAAGCGAGTCCGCGCAATTTTGGAGCGCGAGCGGCCGCACCTGGTCGTGGGCACCGGCGGCTACGTCAGCGGACCCACGCTGTGGGTGGCCCAGCGCATGGGAATTCCGACCCTGATTCAGGAGCAAAACAGCTTTGCCGGCTGGACCAACCGCCTGCTGAGCAAAAAGGCCGGATCCGTCTGCGTGGCCTACCCCGGAATGGAATCCGCCTTCCCGGCAGACCGCATTAAACTCACCGGCAACCCGATACGCCCCGACCTCGCGGCCCTTGCCCACCAGCCCACCACCGATGCGCTGCGGGCAGAAGCCAAGGTTGCCCTGGGCTACGACCCCCTAAAGCCCCTGGTTCTTATTTTGGGCGGAAGCCAGGGAGCGCGCGCCATCAACGAGGGCGTCGCCGCCTGCGAAAACATGTGGCGGTCCAGCGACATCCAGATTTTTTGGCAGTGCGGACGCTACTACGCCCAAGAACTCATCGACCGATTTGGTCAAGGCCGAGGACGCATAATTAGCGCCTTCATCGACGACATGCCCGCCGCATTGCGGGCGGCCGACATGGTGCTTTCGCGTGCAGGAGCCGGCACCTTGAGCGAGCTGGCCTGCTCGGGTTCAGCCGCGGTCCTCGTGCCCTCGCCCAACGTGGCCGAAGACCACCAAACCCACAACGCACAGAGTTTGGTGGATTCCGGGGCGGCGGTAATTATGCCCGAGGTGAACATCCACAATCTTTGCGGGCACGTGCACGGGCTCCTCAACCGTCCCGACGAACTCGAGCTGCTGCGGGGCAATGCCCGCAAGCTAGCCAAGCCCGCCGCAGCGCAAGACATTGTGAACGAATGCGAAAAACTCTGGTCATGGCGCAGCTAGGCAGCATTCCCGCCCTGGACTTTTTGGGCATCGGCGGCATTGGCATGTCTTCGCTTGCACGGTGGGCCTTGGCACGCGGAATTCCCGTGAGCGGATACGACAAAACGCCCTCGGACCTCACCGAGGCTCTTGAGCAAGAAGGGGCCACGATGCGCTACGACGATTCTTTGAGGGCATGGAACGCTCCCCCCGCGGCCTGGATTATTTACACGCCGGCGATTCCGACAGACCATCCCCAGCTGCTTGCTGCTCAGGCCGAGGGACGGATTGTGCTCAAGCGGGCTGAGCTGCTGGGGCAGATCTCCAATGCCGGGCAAAGCCTTGCCGTGGCAGGCACCCATGGCAAGACAACTACTTCGGCGATGCTCGCCTGGATTCTAAGCCAGGACCGGCCTATTCAAGCCTTTTTGGGCGGAATCGCCAGCAACTTCAATTCGAACTGCCTGCCCGGGCCCGCCGACCTGAGCGTGGTGGAGGCCGACGAGTTTGACCGTTCCTTTTTGCAGCTTCATCCCAGCGCGGCGGTCATCACCAGCACCGATGCGGACCATTTGGATATTTATGGCGAGGCCGACTCGGTCATAGAAGGGTTTAGGGAATTTGCGAGCCAGGTGAAGGGTCCTCTTTTTGCCGGACCCGGCTGCGCGGAGCTCAAGGGTGCGGAGCCTTACGGGCGGCCCGGGGATCGCTACAGCTTTCGCGACGTAAGAATGGTGGACGGTTTGCAGCATTTTATTTTGGTTGTGGACGGGCAGGAGGTTGCGACTCAGGCCGGTCTGCCGGGGCTTCATAATGTGGAGAATGCGGTGGCTGCGGCGGCGCTGGCCCACTGCGTGGGCATGCCCGCGGCCGCGATCGGCGAAGCGATCGCGAGCTTTCGCGGGGTGGCGCGGCGGTTCGACCGCCGCGCAAGCGCCCAGGGTCGCAGCTACATCGACGACTACGCCCACCACCCCACCGAACTCACCCGACTCATCGAAGCCCTAAGAGGAATGCTCCCAGGCCAAAAAATAGCCCTGCTCTTTCAACCGCACCTCTACAGCCGCACCCGCGACTTCGCCGCAGGATTCGCCCAATCCCTTCGAGGCGCAGACTACGTCGGCATACTCCCAATCTATGCCGCCCGCGAACGCGCCATGGCCGGAGTCGACAGCGCCATGCTCGCCGCCCGAATCCCAGGCGCCCAACTCGTTCCTTACGACCGCGGCGCTGAATGGCTGGTCAGCCAACCCGCCACCGTAGTGGTCACCGTCGGCGCGGGCGACATAGACCGCCTGGTTCCGCATGTAGAACGCCTAATTCTCGCCCAAGCATGAAGCCCTGGATGAGAACCACCGTCATCATAAGTTCCTGGATCCTTGGGCTTGCTGGCCTATCCCTTGGGTTGGTTCTCGCCCTGCAGCCTCGAGAATCCGCGCGCAAAGTATCGACCAAAGTCCGCATTCACCAGCCCAAAGATCAGGTGCTGCTAATCGCCGCAGACCTCTGCCCGAACCTCGCGAGCGAAGGCTGGCCCTGGACGGGCAAAACCGTGAAAGAAATCAACATTCCAATGTTAGAAGAAAAGCTCAAAAGCCATGAACTGGTGCAGGATGCGGAGGTATTTTCAACTTGGGATGGAACAGTGTACAGCGTCGTGAAGCAAAAAGTGGCTAAAGCACGGATTTCTAATGGATTACAAAGCGCGTACTGCGACGCTTCGGGCAACTTATTCCCCCTCTCCAAGCACGACAAGCCCCGGCTTCCGCTGGTCACCGGTACCTACACCCGCGCCCGCAGGGCCGAAGCCCTAAGACTTTTGAACCGCGCAGCCCAGCATTCCTCGTTCCGCGGCGGCTGGTACGCCGTCGATTTTAAGCCCGAAACGGGCTTTACCGCCTTCCCCGAATGGCACCCCCACCGCATCGTTTGGGGCGACGCTAGCGAATTTGCCCGCAAGGCCCATCGCGCCAAGGCCCTTTATGCCTATGCGCTCCAAAACAAAACCCTGGACCAACTCGAGCGCCTTGACGTGCGCTTCGAAGACCAGGTCGTCTTTATGCTAACCTCCGCTCCCAGCCAACCATGAACACCCCAACAATCGCCGTAGGACTTGACATCGGCACCACCAAAATTGCCGTTCTGGTCGGTCAACTCGACAGCTACCGCAAGCTCGAAATCCTCGGCTACGGAACCGCGCCAAGCCTTGGGGTGCAGCGCGGCGTGGTGGTCAACATCACCCAAACCATCGAGTCCATCAAGCAGGCCATCGAAGCCGCCAAACTGGACTGCGGATTTGACATAACCGGAGTGGTCGTGGGCATTGCAGGGCAGCACATTCGCAGCCTTCAGCACAGCGACTACATCACGCGCGTGGATTCCGAGGAAGTAATCGACGAACTCGATCTGGAACGCCTCACCGAAAACGTGCACAAACTGGCCATGATGCCGGGCGAAGAAATCATTCACGTAATTCCCCAGGAATACAAGGTCGACGGCCAAGGCGACATCAAAGAACCCTGCGGCATGTATGGCGCGCGGCTCGAGGCAACCTTTCACATTGTGGTGGGCCAGGTGACCAGCATTCGCAACATTGCGCGCTGCGTGAAGTCTTCTGACCTTGAACTCAAGGCCCTGAACCTCGAACCCCTGGCCAGCGCCAAGGCCGTGCTGAGCCAAGAAGAAAAAGAAGCCGGCGTGGTCTTGGTCGACATCGGCGGCGGCACCACCGACATCGCCATTTTTAAAGACGGAATCATACGCCACACCGCGGTAATCCCCTACGGCGGCAACATCATCACCAACGACATCAAAGAGGGCTGCAGCATCATCGAGAAGCAGGCAGAACAGCTCAAGGTCAAATTTGGCTCCGCCTGGCCCGGAGAAAATAAAGAAAACGAGATTGTCTCCATCCCGGGACTTCGCGGACGCGACCCCAAGGAGATCAGCCTCAAAACCTTGAGCCGAATCATTCATGCCCGGACCACTGAAATCATCAATGCGGTCTTTACCGAGGTCAAAAACTACGGATACGACCAACCTTCGCGCAAGCTCATTGCCGGAGTGGTCATTACCGGAGGCGGAAGCCAGCTCAAGCACGTGAAGCAGCTCGTGGAATACCTCACCGGCATGGACACGCGCATCGGCTACCCCAACGAGCATCTTGCCGCCCTTCCTATGGACCATGCCCTAAACTCGCCGATGTATGCCACCGCCGTGGGGCTCTTGATGAAGGGCCTCGAAGGACGCGACCTCGACGTTTTTGTGAGAGAGTCCGACCCCGCCTTGAGCCTGAGCCCAGAGCTGGAATCCACGCATTGGGACCTCAGCGCCGCGCCTGCTGATGCGACCGAGCCGGCCGACGAGGTGTTGGTAGAGCATCTTGGCGAACTCGAAGGGGCCACTGCTGCAGCGGGTTCCGGGGCGGAACAACCTCAAAAAACAAAGGCCAAAGGTGACTTCTTCAAGCGCTGGGCCGACGGATTTCTCAAGCTTATTGACGACAACGATTTGAATTAACAATATGGACCCTCACTCTTTAGACTTCGACCTGCCCAAGCACCGCTCCTCTGCCATCAAAGTGATTGGCGTAGGGGGTGGCGGCTCCAACGCGGTCAACTACATGAAGAACCAAGGAATACGTGGCGTAGACTTTATTGTCTGCAACACCGACGCTCAGGCTCTAGATTTTAGCCCCGTAGAAAACAAAATTCAGCTCGGCGCGACCCTGACCGAAGGACTCGGTGCCGGAGCAAATCCCGAGGTTGGCGAGCAGGCCGCACTCGAGAGCTATGAAGAAATTCAAGCCGTTTTGGGGGCGCAAACCAAGATGGTCTTCATCACAGCAGGCATGGGCGGCGGAACCGGAACAGGCGCCGCACCCATCATCGCCATGGCGGCCCGCGAAATGGGCATTTTGACCGTCGGAATCGTTACCGCACCATTTGCCTTTGAGGGTAGCATGCGCCTGCGTCAAGCAGAATTGGGTATAGAGCGCCTGCGCGAGCACGTGGATTCGCTCATTGTAATCAACAACAACAAACTGCGTGAGGTCTACGGCAACCTGGGCTTCAAGCAGGGCTTCATGAAGGCCGACGAGGTGCTTTCTACCGCTGCGCGCGGAATCGCCGAAGTCATCACGCACCACTACAGCGTCAACATTGACCTTCGCGACGCCAAGACTGTTTTGCACAACAGCGGAACCGCCATCATGGGCAGTGCCAAGGCAACCGGCTCAACCCGCGCCCTGTCTTCGGTGCGCAGTGCCCTTGACAGCCCTCTCTTGAACGACAACCACATTGAAGGAGCCCGCTCGGTGCTGCTTCTGATTGTGTCGGGAAGCGGCGAGCATGAGGTAACACTCGATGAAATCGGCGAAATTAACGACTACATTCAGGACCAGGCTGGCCGCCAGGTAGACATCATTATGGGCATTGGCGAAGACCCCCACCTTGACGAGGCCCTCCAAGTGACGGTCATTGCAACGGGCTTCAGCGCGACCAATCCCATCGGAACGGTCAACCCCGCCGAGCACGAAAAAGTGATCTACGAGCTCCATCCCGACTCCATCCCCGGATCGCAATTCAACCTGTTTGATGAGCCGGTGCGGAGCAAGAGTCCGCTCGAGGAAGACGTCGTTAGCCCCACTGAGGCTCCCTTTACCCAAGCCTTGGCAGCCGAACCCGTCGAGCTCACAGAGGTTCCTGTGGCCTATGACCTTGACTTGGAGTCTGGCCCCGCCTTTGACTTGGCGCAAGAACCCGCCCATAAAGAGCATCCCAATCCTGAGGAAGCACTAACCTCCGTAGACGCAGACTCAGACGTCGAATCAGAATTTAGTTCGGACTTTTCTTTTGAACTGTCCCCTGTTCTGCCTTGGGATGCGCCCGATGCCCTGACTTCAGGGGCTCCTGAGGACTCCTTCACGGAGCCAGATCCTGAGGATGAGGCGACGGAGCAAGTTCAAGAGTTTGCGCTTCTGGAAGAAACTTACGACGAGGTGGCCCCCGAAATGAGCCCCGAAATGAGTCATGAGGATGGACTTCTTCACGAAGAGGCAAGCCCCAACATGACCTGGACCCTGGATAGGAGCGAAGAACCTGCGCGGCCTGCCAAGGAATTTGGTCTTGACGAATTTCTAGCCTTTGAAGCCTCCCTTCGTGGAGACGCTCTAGAATCCGCTAGCCCAGAGACGACGGCCTTTAGCCCAGAGACGACGGCATTTAACGCAGAAACGACGGCATTTAACGCAGAAACGACGGCATTTAACGCAGAAACGACGGCCTTGAGCCCAGAGACGACGGCCTTGAGTCCAGAGACGACGGCATGGGACCCAGAGCCGACGGCATGGGACTCGGAACCGACGGCCTTTAGCCCAGAGCCGAGTCCGCGCCAAGAAATGCAGTTTGAGCTGCGAACCGCTCCCGCTGTCGCGACGATGACTACCGAGATTGACCCCGACCGGGACAGCCTCGAAGACACCATGCGCCGAATGGCGCAGGAACGTCGAGCCTACCTGCAGACCTACAACCACCATTTTGGTCAAAATCAAGCGCGCATGCAGCAGGGAGACCTCGAGCGACCCGCCTTTGAACGCCAAGGATGGGACCTCGATGCCAGCGCCCGCTATTCCCAGCAAAATGCCTTGGGCGACCACATGGTCCGCGGCGAGAAGAACGACCTGGAATTCCGACCCAACAACTCCTTTTTGCACGACAATGTCGATTGAGGCGCTTGACCTGCAACTCAGCGAAGACATGAAGTCTGCGATGCGGGCCAAGGATCAGTTGCGTCTTGACGCTATTCGCTCGATTCGTGCAGCCCTAACTACCGAAAAAACTTCGGCGGCAAACCAGGGCAGCATGAGCCACGACCAGGCCATAGCAGTGATTCAGCGCATCAAAAAACAGCGCGTGGAATCCCTTGAGATTTTTAGGGCACAGAACCGCGAAGACCTTGCAGTGGTCGAAGAGGCCCAACTCCAAGTGATTCAAGGCTACCTGCCTGAGGCGCTAGAGGGTGAGGCGCTCCGTCAGGCCGTGAGCGAACTTTTAAGTGCCCAAGGCTTCAGCAGCAGCAGTCAGTTTGGCCAAGCAATGGGATTCGCATCAAAAGCCCTTGCCGGGCGCGCCGACGGCAAAGCCATTTCGGGCATTGTCAAGGAGATTCTGGGCTAGTTCACCAGCCCATACAGAAGGCGAAGGGATACCACATCTACCTTATCGACCGCGGATACTGGTACCCGCCAGAGTCCGGCCGATAGATTGATTTCGTTGCCGCGGTAGTCGTAGCGCAGCCCGACCTCCGAAAAAACTCCGTTGGAACCGTCGCGCTCAAAGGCCGGGCCTATGCCGCTGTTGTTGCGCACTTGACGGTCAAAACTTCCGTAGCCCAAGTTCATGAATGCCCCAAAGGCCACGTTGGCATCGCGGGTGCTGCTCAGCCCCACCTGGAGGGTTGCTGCCAAGGTATAGTGGTAGGCCAGGGAGATTCCTCCATTCGAATTTTGACTGAATCCCAAGCCAACTGGAGCCATGGCCCCAACCGACATTTCGGATCCTATCGGAAACGTGTACCTCGGTGCCCAGGTAACTCCGTTGCTTTGAAAAGGCAAATAGCCAGTCGTCAAATCAATCCCTACACCGTAGTCGTAGCCCAGAGTGTGAAACCATTCTCCTTGACCTTCATCGGATTTTGCGCTCCCGGCGCGGTAGTTCCTGCGCTGTGCATTCGCATCAAGAAGGGCAACGAAAATCAATGCTACAAACAACCAATTCTTCATAAACCTAAAGATAGGTCGCGGTACCTTTACCGCACTGTGCGTATTCCCATTTTTAGCTGGATTTGGCGGCAATACCGCTCCGCTTTTGAGGGATTAAGCCAAGAGGCTTGGGTTCTGGCCACGGTTATGTTCATCAACCGAGCAGGCACCATGGTCCTGCCCTTTCTGGGGCTCTACCTGCGCGAAGGCCTTGGGTTTAGCCTGGCCGACACCGGCTGGATCATGGCCTCCTACGGCGTTGGTTCTATGGTCGGAGCCATTTCTGGCGGATACCTCTCCGACCGCTGGGGTTCCTACCAGGTTCAAAGCCTCGCTCTTTTTTTAGGCTCTGGGCTCTTTCTTGCCTTGAGCTTTATGACCGAATTCTGGTCCCTGGCCTTTGGGGTGTTTACCCTTACCGCGGTCGCCGACATGGTCAGGCCCGCCAATTCTTCGGCCGTTTTTGAGTACGCCAAAGAAGGCAACATCACCCGCGCATTCTCCCTCAACCGCATGGCCATCAACCTCGGATTCTCGGTTGGCCCGGCAGCCGCGGGCATAATCGCAGCATGGAGCTACCAAGGCCTTTTCTGGGCCGACGCCGCCAGCTCTGCAGCGGCGGGACTTCTTTTTGTTGCCTTCTTTCGCAAGCGCCGCCCTCGAAGGGCCCGTGAAGTACAGAGCCCGGGACCCTCGCCCTACCGCGACCGCGGAGCAATGGCTTTCTCGGTACTGGTGCTGCTCTTTGCCTTGGTCTTCTTTCAGCTGGTCTCGACCATGCCCTTCTACTACCGCGACGTATTCCGCCTCAGCGAAACGCAAATCGGCCTGCTGCTGGGCTTCAACGGACTCCTAATCGTGGCAGTCGAAATGGTCTTTGTGAACTGGGCTCAGAACCGCATTGCTCCGCGTCATGCCATTGCCCTTGGCATGGTCGCCATGGCCCTCTCCTTTGCAAGCCTAAACTGGGCCACAAGCCTCCTTGGCCTCTATGCCTCAATGTTCATTTTAAGCGCTTCAGAAATCCTGGCAATGCCCTTTATGATTTCCTGGATCACTATTAGGGCCGGCGAGAAGTCGCGCGGCCGCTACCTCGGACTCTATGCCGCAACCTACGCCCTTGGGCACATCATTGCCCCCCTGATGGGCACCCGGGTAATTGAATACTTTGGCTACTCCACCCTCTACTATGGCGTAGCCTTGCTGTCGCTGCTCACGGCATGGGGCTTTAGCCAGCTACCTCCCGCGACTGCGCGTCAATAACCGCCATCGCTGCTGTATTGACAATTTCGCGAACGCTGCATCCGAGCTGAAGCACGTGCGCAGGGTATTCGAGCCCGACCAAAAGGGGTCCGACGGCCTCCATGCCCGCCATGGACTGCAGTAGCTTGTAGGAGATGTTGGCCGAGGAAAGTCCAGGGAAAATAAAAACATTGGGGCCTTTGCCGACCAAGTCGCTAAAAGGGAATTGCTCGCCAAGCAAGGCGTTGTCTACCGCAAAATTGGCCTGCATTTCGCCGTCAACCCTAAGGGTCGGGTCTTGAAGGCGAATCAGACGCAAAGCCTCGCGCATTTTGCGGGGAGTGCTTCCTTCGGTCGATCCAAAATTGGAGTAGCTCAGCAGGGCAACGCGGGGCTCAATGTTCATTTTGCGAACCATTTTGGAGACTTCGCCGACGATTTGCGCAATCCGCTCCGCCGAAGGCTCTTGGTTTATGGTAGTGTCCGCAAAAAACCTCGGCCCTTGCTTGGTCAGCATTACATAGACGCCGGCCACGGTCGTGCCCCTATTTTTAGGCCCTAAAATTTCTAATACAGGCCTCACTGCGCGCGGGTACTTCACCACGGATCCGGTCACGTAGGCGTCGGCCTGTCCGCAGCGGACCATCATCGGACCATAATAGTCGCGGTTGTGCATGAGCCTTCGGGCCTCCTCGCGCCCGATGCCGTTGCGCTGGCGCAGGGCATAAAACTGCTCGGCGTATTCTGCTAAATTTGGCGCATTGAGGCTCTTCGGGTCGATGACCTCCAAATCCTCGAGGCCAAGGTTGTATTCTTGAATTAGGGCCTTTATTTTGCCAAGGTCGCCCAGCAAAATTGGCCTGCAGATGCCTTCTTCGAGCGCAATTTGGGCCGCTTTGAGCACCCGGTAGTGGTCGGCCTCATTGAACACCACCGTTTTTGGGTTGCTCCTAGCCTTCTCTACTGCCAGGCGAATGAACTTATCGTCTCGGCCCAATCGGGCGCGCAGCTCTTCTTCGTAGGTCTCCCAATCGGTTATGGGCTTTTTGGCAACTCCCGTCTGCATTGCGGCTCGAGCCACCGCAGGCGCTACGGTGTAGATCAAGCGGGGGTCAAAGGGCTTGGGAATGATGTAGTCTCTGCCAAAAGTGAGGTTGCGGCTCCCGTAGGCTACGTTTACAATTTCGGGCACGGCCTCTTTAGCCAGTTCGGCAATGGCCTTCACCGCTGCCAACTTCATCGCCTCATTAATCTTGGTTGCGCGCACGTCCAGGGCTCCGCGAAAGATGTACGGAAAACCCAGCACATTATTAACTTGATTGGGGTTGTCGCTTCGTCCAGTAGCCATGATTAAGTCCTTGCGTGCGGCAAGGGCGAGTTCATACTTAATCTCTGGGTCAGGATTTGCCAAGGCAAAAACAATGGGGTCAGCCGCCATGGACTTAATCATGTCGGGCGTCATAATATTGGCCTTTGAAAGCCCCACAAAAACGTCGGCACCTACCAAGGCTTCCTCCATGGTCCTCAATGGCGTGTCTCGCACAAAGTCCAATTTTTCTGGAGTAAGGTCGGTGCGCATGGCATGAATTACCCCCTTGGAGTCGCACATGATAAGGTTCTCGGGATTGACGCCCAGCTCGACATAAAGACGCGCGCAACTTATTGCAGACGCCCCTGCTCCGCTAAACACCACGCGCAGGGTTTGCAGCTCTTTAGAGACTAATTCTGCGGCATTCAGCAGGGCCGCGGCCGTAATGATGGCGGTACCGTGCTGGTCGTCGTGCATTACCGGTATGTCGAGCTCCTCCCTGAGGCGCTTCTCGATGTAGAAGCAATCGGGCGCAGAGATATCTTCGAGGTTTACGCCTCCAAAAGTGGGCGCCAGAATTTTGACGGTTTCTACAAACTTGTCGGGGTCTTTGGTATCGAGTTCAAGGTCAAATACATCGATGTCAGCAAAAATTTTAAACAAAACGGCTTTGCCTTCCATAACGGGTTTTGAAGCGAGCGGACCAATATCGCCAAGACCCAACACCGCGGTTCCGTTGGTAATAACCGCCACGAGGTTTCCCTTTGCGGTGTATCGGTATGCGTCTTCGGGGTTGGCTGCAATTTCGAGGCAGGGTTCGGCCACCCCTGGCGAGTAGGCAATACTCAGGTCGCGCTGCGAGGTCGAGGGCTTGGTCGGAACCACCTCTAACTTACCTGGGCGCTTACCCTCATGGTATTCCAGTACATCGAGCTTGCGAATTGGCGTTTTATTCATGCTGCAAAGGTCAGTAGAAATTTAACATTCAAGGCGACAACGGCGACTTAACTTTGGCTTAACAAACGGGTTTACCCAATTAAAACGAATTTAACGTGTACACCGGACTGCTTCACAGCCACCGCAGCTTAGCCTACCTCTTCATTCTCACCTCACTGGCTGCGGTTATTTTGGCCCTTGTCTATCGTCTGCAAAACAAACCCACCAGCAAAACGCTCAACATTCTTACCATTGCGAGCCTGGCAACCGGCCACCTTCAGCTGCTCTTGGGCCTTGGCCTATACTTTGTGGGGCCCTGGTTTGGTCTATTGAGCGAGAATCCGGGCGAAGTAATGCGCGACAGCGGCCTGCGGTATTTTGCCGTGGAACACATCAGCACCAACCTTATCGGCATCGCCCTGGTTACCGTGGGCCGTGTGCGGTTCAAAAAACACAAGCTCGACAGCCGCAAGCACCAGGCTGTTATCGCCTTCATCGGACTCGGGCTTTTGCTCATCGCAAGCCGCGTACCCTGGAGTCGCTTGCTCTAACTTAGCTGCATGATTGATCCGCGACCCCGCACGGGGCCAGAGCGCTGCGTGCTAGTAGGTGCCGTCACTCGCTTTCAGGACGAAACCAAAGTTCAGGAGTACCTCGACGAACTTCGCTTTTTGGCCGAAACCGCCGGAGCGGAGACGATGGCCCTCTTTACCCAAAAACTCGACCGTCCCGACCCCAAACTCTTCTTGGGTTCCGGTAAAATGAACGAGATCAAAGAATACGTGGGCGAGCACGAGATTGACCTCGTAATCTTTGACGACGAGCTCAGCCCCTCGCAGCTAAAAAACATTGAGCGCCTTTTGGAGTGCAAGGTCATGGACCGCACCAACCTCATTCTCGATATTTTTGCGGCACGCGCCCAGACTTCTTATGCGCGAACCCAGGTCGAACTGGCCCAGTACGAGTACCTACTGCCCCGACTGACCCGAATGTGGACCCACCTGGAGCGCCAAAAGGGCGGAATCGGAATGCGTGGTCCGGGCGAAACCCAGATTGAGACCGACCGCCAAATCATCAAGCAAAAGATTTCGAACCTCAAAGAAAAACTGACCGTCATCGACCGTCAAATGGCTACTCAGCGCGGCAACCGTGGTGCAATGGTGCGAATCGCTCTAATAGGCTATACCAACGTGGGTAAATCCACTTTAATGAACGCCTTAAGCAAGAGCGACGTTTTGGCAGAAAACAAGCTTTTTGCCACCCTCGACACCACCGTGCGCAAGGTCGTCATTGGCAACCTTCCCTTTTTGCTCACCGACACCGTGGGCTTCATACGCAAACTCCCTACCCAGCTCGTGGAATCGTTTAAATCGACCCTCGATGAGGTGCGCGAAGCGGACCTTTTGCTGCACGTGGTCGACGTCGCCCACCCGAACTACGAGGACCATATGGAATCCGTGAGCGGAATTCTGCACGAACTTGGTTGCCAAGACATTCCGCAAATTGTAGTTTTCAACAAGATCGACGCCTGGACCCCGCCGGTTGACGAAGAGGGCCGGCCCATGGGCAGCCTCGATGAACTAAAGTCTGCCTGGACTCGCCGCAGCCAGGGCCAGTCTGCCTTTGTAAGCGCCCTGCACAAAGACCAGTTCGACGCCCTTCGCGAAATGATTTACCGCAGCGCCGCTACCATACACGCGGTGCGCTTTCCCTTTGACACGTTTTTATACTGATTCCGGCGCGGAACGCTCCGCGCTACCTTTGAGCCATGCCCCTACGCAGTCTTGACTTTGCCCCTGAGCATCCCCTGTTTCGCGCCCGACCCATTGAGCACCCCGCCGAAGTTCCCTTTGCCCTGTCGGCCGATGCCGAGGGCCAGATTCAGGAGCATCCGACCCTGCGCTGCTTGGGCCGCACCGGCAACGATCTGGTGCCGCTGAGCCCCGAAGACTTTATTCCGCTGCCCGAGGGCTCTGAGTTTTTTACCCTTCCGGGGCGCAGCCCCATGGGATGGAACCCCATAAGCCTTAAAGTCGAGCAGCTGGACGGTGACTCGGTGGCCGCATTTGTGAGCCCTGGACACACGCAAACCTATTTGGCCGCCTACCAAAAAAAGGGACCGGCCCCAATCCTACCCCTATACTCCTACACGGCAATTGGCTGGTTCGACGGGCGCTTTTGGACCACCGCCGTGCGCGTCGACCCCGACCTGCGCCAAGACGTCAGCCAGTTTCACGCTCCCATGATCGAGGGCGCGGTGGACCGCATGAAAAAGCGCTTCCCCGACAACCGCCTGGTCGAGCACCTGGCCACGCAGTGCGCCGGGAGCTACCAGTGCCGCGCCGCCCAGAACTACTTTCTCGAGCGCTGGGAGCTGCCCATCCCCTCGTCGCCCGCTTGCAACGCCACCTGCCTGGGCTGCATTTCGCTTCAAGAAGACGAAGACGTGCACAGCGCGCACTTTCGCTTAAAGTTCATTCCAGACCCTCAGGAGATTGCCGACATCGCCCTCCACCACCTCGAGCAGGCGCCCTACCCCGTCATGTCGTTTGGCCAGGGTTGCGAAGGCGAGCCCCTTCTGGTTGCCGACACCTTGGCCGAGGCGATCCGCCGCGTGCGTGCCGTGACCGACCGCGGAATTTTTAACATCAATACCAACGGGTCGCGCCCCGACGACGTCGCCAAGCTTTGCGAGGCCGGGCTGCGCAGCATACGCGTGAGTTTGAATTCCGCCCAAAAAGAGTGGTACACCGGCTACTACCTGCCGCGGAACTACGAATTCGAAGCCCTCGCCGAGAGCCTCAAGGTCGTGCGCCAGCATGGCGGGTGGGCCAGCATCAACTACTTTGTGTTCCCTGGATGCACCGACACTCCGGCCGAGTGGGACGCGCTGCAGCGCCTGATCGAGACCACCGACCTGAGCATGATTCAGTGGCGCAACTTCAACATCGACCCCGACTGGTACTTCAAAAAGCTGCGCAAGCAGCCCGACGGAAACCCCTTTGGCGTGCTCGAACTGATGCACCGGGTGCGCGAGCAGTACCCGCACATCGCCTACGGCTACTTTAATCCGGCGGCCGAAACCCAGGCCTACTACAACGCCAAGCGCGCATGAGCCTTCGCATCGACGTGGCCGTCGCGCCCTGGACCGACTACGAGCTGCTCGACAGCGGCAACTTTGCCAAGCTCGAGCGCTTTGGCAGTCAAGTGCTGTGGCGCCCTGAGCCCCAGGCGGTGTGGACTCCTTCGCTTAGCCCCGCCGAGTGGTCGAAGCTGGCCGACGCGCACTTCAGCCGATCCAAGCAAAACCCCGAGTCGGGCGACTGGGCCCTCAAGCCCGGAACCCCCAGCCAGTGGCCCCTCACCTACGACCTGCGCGGTCACGAACTCACGCTGGGCCTCGAGCGCACTGCCTTCAAGCACTTGGGCGCCTTCCCCGAGCAGGCCAGCAACTGGGAATGGATTTTTGACCAGGTCGCGGTTACTGGGCCCGACACCAAGGTTCTTAACCTCTTTGCCTACACGGGCGGAGCCAGCCTCGCCGCCCGCGCCGCCGGCGCCGACACGACCCACGTGGACTCGGTCCGCAAAGTGGTCGATTGGGGCCGCCGCAACATGGAAGCCAGCGGGCTCGACGGCATCCGCTGGGTGGTCGAAGACGCCGCCACCTTTGTGCACCGAGAGGTCAAGCGAGGCAAGACCTATCAGGGAATTTTGCTGGACCCGCCCGCCTACGGCCGCGGACCCGACGGAGAAAAGTGGGTTCTTGAAGAAGACATCGACGGCCTGCTGCGCGACTGCGCCGCCTTGCTGGCACCGGGCGGATTCCTCGCCCTCAACCTCTATTCGATGGGGCTCAGCGCCTTAGTGGCCTACACGCTCATCGGCCAGCACTTCAAGCGCCAGCCCGAGCTGCTCGAGCTCGCGGTCGCCGACCCGCAGGGCAAAATACTGCCTCTGGGCACGGTGGCGCGTTTGAATGCGACCAAGTAGCTTTTAGCTACTGTGGCTTTTAAGAATTTCCTGGCAGGCCCACGTCGTCACCAGCGTCGCGGTAACTCCGCCCAGCGTGATTGTTTGTGCGAAGGGGCCTGAAGACCCTACTGCTCGCGCAGTGAAACCTAAAACTTTTTTACCCCTTAAAGGCGTTGAGGCCGGTAACGTCCATGCCGGTAATGAGCAGGTGAATGTCGTGCGTGCCCTCGTAGGTCACCACCGACTCGAGGTTCATCATGTGGCGCATGATGGGGAAGTCGCCGGTTATACCCATAGCTCCCAGCATCTGGCGCGCTTCGCGAGCGATGTCGAGTGCCATGGCTACGTTGTTGCGCTTGGCCATAGAAATCATAGCTGTAGTCGCGCGGCCTTCGTTCTTGAGCTGCCCTAAGCGCAAGGTCAGCAGCTGCGCCTTGGTAATCTCGGTGATCATCTCGGCCAACTTCTTTTGCTGCAGCTGGAATCCCCCGATGGGGCGGTCAAACTGAATGCGTTCCTTGCTGTAGCGCAGGGCGGTGTCGTAGCAGTCCATGGCTGCACCAAGCACACCCCAGGCAATCCCATAGCGCGCGGAATCCAGACAACTCATCGGAGCGCCAAGGCCCGTTTTGCCGGTTAACAGATTCTCTTTAGGCACTTTGACGTTATCAAAAACCAATTCGCCGGTTGACGAAGCGCGCAAAGACCACTTGTTGTGGGTCTCGGGGGTGGTGAAACCCTCCATTCCGCGCTCGACGATAATGCCGTGAATGCGGCCTGACTCGTCTTTGGCCCAGACCACTGCAACATCGCAAAAAGGCGAATTCGAAATCCACATCTTGGCACCGTTGAGCAGGTAGTGGTCGCCCATATCCTTGTAGTTGGTAACCATTCCGCCCGGATTCGAACCAAAATTGGGCTCCGACAAACCAAAAGAGCCGAGCAACTCCCCGTTGGCAAGGCGCGGAAGGTACTTTTTGCGTTGCTCCTCGTTGCCAAAGGCATAAATCGGGTACATCACCAGCGAACTCTGGACCGAGCAGGTCGAGCGAATTCCGCTGTCGCCGCGCTCGATCTCCATCATCATGAGTCCGTATGAAATCTGGTCGAGGCCCGCTCCGCCATACTCGGCGGGAATGTAGGGTCCAAAGGCGCCCACTTCGGCGAGTCCCTTGACCAAATGACGAGGGAACTCTGCTCGCTGAGCGTAGTCTTCGATTACTGGCGTAACGTCGCGCTTGACCCACTCTCGGGTGGCCTCGCGCACCATTTTATGCTCCTCGGTCAGAAGCTCGTCCATTAAGTAGTAGTCGGGGTGATCGTATAAATCCGCGCGCATCATCAAGGGGTTTTTGAAGTAGGCCACAAAGGTACAAAGCAACTCGGCCCGACTTGTTTAAGGTCGTCCGTTTGCACAAGTAATGGACTTAAATAGTGCGGAACCGCTCCGCGTTAACTCTTGAGCTTCGCATTATTCGCATGCCGATCCTTATCGCGTGCGCCCTTTGCCGCCATTCGGCGGTCAAAAGCAGCTTGCAGGTCAGTGCCCGTTTGGTTGGCCAGGCAAAGCGTCACAAAAAGTACGTCGGCCAACTCTTCGCCCAAATCCTTGCCTTTATCGGAATCCTTCTCAGACTGCTCGCCGTAGCGGCGTGCAATAATCCGCGCGACTTCGCCCACCTCTTCACTGAGCTGCGCCATGTTGGTGAGCTCGTTAAAGTAGCGCACTCCATAGTCCGCAATCCATTGATCAACCTCGGCCTGCAGGGCCCCAAGGGGTAATTGCGCATCAAACTTCATCATTATTCCTTGTTTTTAGAGTCCATGGTAATAGTAACAGGCCCGTCATTCACTAACGAAACCTTCATGTCGGCGCCAAAAATTCCGGTCTTAACGGGCAAATTGGCAGTATTCCAGAGGATGTCGACAAAATCTTCGAAGAGGGGCTGTGAAATACTGGGCTGCGCGGCCTTAAAATAGCTTGGTCGGTTGCCCTTCTTGGTAGCGGCATGCAGGGTGAACTGACTCACCACCAAAAGTTCCCCTGCGGCCTCGGTGATGCAGCGGTTCATCACCCCTGCTGCGTCGGCAAAAAGGCGCATTTTGCTGACTTTTTGGGCCATCCAGAGGTTGTCTTCGGCACTGTCCTCGGCCTCCCAGCCGGCGAGAATAAACAAACCCGGTCCAATTTTGCAGTGCACCCTTCCCTCGATAAGCACGCTCGCCTCGAGCACCCGCTGAATCACAACCCTCATCGAGTGCGGCCCTTTAAATCGTTGTAGGCCCCGTGGCGGTAGGGGTCGTTCTCGTCTTCGCCCACCAGCATGCTCAGGTAGCTCTCGTAGCGGGTTGGGGCAAGCGCATTGGCCTCGTAGGCCGTCCGCACCGCGCAACCCGGCTCGTCGGAGTGCAGGCAGTTACCAAAGCGGCACTGCGATGAAAGAGCAAAAATTTCGCGAAAGTAGTGGCTGAGTTCCTCGCGCTCCATATCTACCAAACCAAAACCCCTGATGCCCGGAGTGTCAATCAAATAGCCTCCAAAATCAAGGGGATGCATCTCGGCAAAGGTGGTGGTATGCTGGCCCTGGCCGTGCGCAGAACTAATGGCTCCGGTGCGCAACTGCAGGCCAGGCTGCAGGCGGTTGGCCAAACTGCTCTTTCCCACGCCGCTGTGCCCGCTGAAGAGCGAAACCTTGCCTTGCAGCGCCTCGCGCAGGCCGTCAAGCCCCTCTCCCGTCTCGGCCGAAACCCGCAGGGTCGGGTAGCCCGCCTGGCCGTAGGCCGCCTCGCGGTAGGCCAACTCCGCCTCGGTCGCCTCATTGAGCTCGTCTACCTTGTTGAAGGCAATTAGTGCAGGAATCCGGTAGGCCTCTGCCGTGGCTAAAAAGCGATCCATAAAACCAAACAAGGTCTTGGGCTCGGCCACCGTGGCCACCAGCACCGCCTGGTCGATGTTGGCCGCGATAACTTGCGACTTGTGCGACAAATTCACCGACTTTCGCACCAAATGATTGCGCCGTTCCCGCACCGCTGAGATGGCCCAGCGTCCCTCGGACTCTGGTTCCGCAACAACCTGATCGCCCACCGCGACGGGGTTTGTGGCCCTGCTGCCCGAGAGGCGCAACGAGCCCCTGAGGCGCGCATCGGCCTGGGTTCCGTCTGCAAACTGAATGCGGTACCAGCTGCCGGTTGATTTTAAGACTAGGGCTTCCATCGGAACACCAAAGATATCGGCTTACCTTCGGCCATCGTTACACCTGGCTATGTCGATTGCTGCTGAAAACCTTCGCAAAACCTACGGGCACCAAAACGCCCTTGATGGATTCACGTTAAATGCCCAGCCCGGCAAGATCTACGGGCTGCTCGGGCCCAACGGCGCGGGCAAGTCTACCTTCATGAAAATTTTGTGCGGACTCCTGCCGGCCGACGCCGGTACCGCCATGGTTCACGGAATGGACTGCGCCGTGCAAAGCCTCGAGGTTCGGCAAATTCTGGGCTACCTGCCCGAGAATAACCCGCTCTACCCCGACCTCTACGTCACCGAGTACCTGCACTATGTGGCCGATCTCTACCGCGTCAGCCGCGACCGCACCGAAACGCTTATTGCCGACGTGGGCCTAAGCCCCGAGCGGCACAAGCGCATTGCCGAGCTTTCTAAGGGATTCCGTCAGCGCGTGGGCCTTGCAGCCGCCCTGATTCACGACCCCAAGGTCCTCATTCTCGACGAGCCAACCACGGGGCTCGACCCGAACCAATTGGTCGAAATCCGTCAGCTAATTCGCCGCGTTGGCCGCGATAAAACCGTGATTTTGAGCACCCACATTATGCAAGAAGTTCAGGCCATGTGCGACGTGGTTGGCTTCATTCGCCGCGGACAGCTCGTGCGCGAGTCTCCCATTGAGGCCTTTGCCGCCGGCAAAGAAGACCTTGAAGCAGCTTTTCGGGCGGCAACGAAATAGTCCAGACCTCAGGGAGGTCAAGGGGAAACTTACGTTTATTAGCGAATAGCCACTACTCCCGCTAGGAGCTTTTGCGCCAAAACAGGTCGATGGGTACGCCACTGAGGTCGTACATCTGCCGCATTTGGTTCTCTACAAAGCGAGAGTAGCTGTCTTTGATGTACTGCGGCAGGTTGCAAAAGAAGACAAACTGAGGGTACTTCGTGGGCAGCTGGGTGATGAACTTAATCTTGACCTCCTTGCCTTTGTGAATGGGGGGCGGTTGGTTCTTCACGATCGCTAGCAGACGCTCGTTCAGGTCTGTTTTGGAGATTCGGGTCGACCGGCGGCGGTAAACCTCCATGCCTTCTTCGATGGCCTTGAGCACGCGCTGCTTGGTTAGGGCAGAGGTAAAAACCACGGGGACGTCGTTAAAAGGCTGCATGCGCTTTCTTATGGCGGCTTTGTACTCCTCCAGGGTTTGGGTCTGCTTCTCCACGAGATCCCATTTGTTGACCACCACCACCAGGCCCTTGCGGTTGCGGTGGATTACGCTAATTATGGCCAAGTCCTGAGCCTCAATACTCTGGGATGCATCAATGACCAAGAGGCAGACGTCGCAGTCTTCGATGGTGCGCAGGGTGCGCATGTTGCTGTAGAACTCGAGGTCTTCGTGAACCTTGACTTTTTTGCGAAGTCCGGCCGTGTCAAGCAGCACGAACTCCATTCCAAACTTGGCAAAGCGCTGGTTCACGGTGTCTCGGGTAGTGCCTGCGATGTCGGTCACGATGCTTACCTCTTCTTCAAAAAGGGCGTTGGTAATCGATGACTTGCCCACGTTGGGGCGGCCTACAATGGCGATGCGGGGCAGGCCTTCCCAGAGGTCGAGCTCGTTGCCTTCGTCGTCGGCAGCAGGCGGAAGAATGGTCACCAGCTTGTCGAGAAGTTCGCCGGTTCCGCTGCCGTTCACCGAGCTCAGGGCAAAGGGCTCACCGAATCCGAGGCTGTAGAATTCCGCGGCCTGGTTGGTGCGCGCGTAGTTGTCAATTTTGTTGGCTACCAAGAGCACAGGCTTTTTTTGCCTGCGGAGCATTTGCGCGATTTCTTCGTCGTCGGGGGTAAGACCGTCTTCGGCATCCACCAAAAAAATCACGGCAAAGCACTCGTCAAGGGCCGCTTTGACCTGGCGGCGAATCTCGCCCTCAAATACGTCGTCGGATCCCTCGACCCATCCGCCCGTGTCGACGAGGCTAAACATGCGACCAGCCCACTCTGCACTGCCGTAGTGGCGGTCTCGGGTAACGCCCGCAATGGAGTCGACGATGGCTTCGCGCTTTTGAACCAGGCGATTAAAAAAAGTGGATTTGCCCACGTTGGGGCGGCCTACGATAGCAATTAGCGACCTCATTTTAGTATCCGAATTGCTTGAGTGAACGAGCGTTGTTGCGCCAATCGGGCTGCACTTTTACAAAGAGCTCCAGATGAACCTGCCTTTGAAAAAATGCCTCCATGGCCTTGCGGGCCCCGATGCCCACTGACTTAAGGGCTGCGCCTTTATGGCCTATAAGAATGCCTTTTTGCGACTCCCTCGAGACGTAGAGCACGGCGCGAATGCGGTGAATGTCTTCGCCCTCTTCAAAGGTGTCAATCGCCACCTCGACCGAGTAGGGAACCTCTTTTTGGTAGCGCATTAGAATCTGCTCCCTCACAATTTCTGAGGCGATGAATCGCTCGCTGCGGTCGGTGAGCTGGTCCTTCTCAAAGTAGGCCGGCCCCTCGGGTATAAGCTCGAGAATCCGCACCATGAGGTAGTCCAGGTTAAAACGGTTGAGCGCGCTGATCGGAATCACTTCGGCCTTGGGCAAGCGCTCTTGCCACTTGAGCACCTCGACCTCAAGGGTCGCCTGGTCTTTGAGGTCAATTTTGTTGAGCAGCAGCAGCACGGGCGCGTCGGTGGTCTCTAAATGCTTAAAAAGGGATTCGTTTTTAAGCGGACCCTCGCCCAGCTCCACGACATACAAAAACACGTCGGCGTCTTTAAAAACATCGCGCACGGCGTCGAGCATGCGCTCTTGCAGTTCATAGGCCGGATCCAGCACGCCCGGCGTGTCGGAGAATACTACTTGGTACTCGTTCTGCTCGTTTTCGCCGTTGAGTATGCCAAAAATTCGGTGGCGGGTGGTCTGTGCCTTGGGCGTAATTATACTCAGGCGCTCCCCCACCAAGGCGTTTGCCAGGGTAGACTTACCCACGTTGGGGTGGCCTATAAGGTTAACAAATCCAGACTTATGGGGTTTTGACATGGCTGCAAAGGTCGGGCATTTAGCGCGGACTCCCGCAGGCTTGCAGGTTTTTCTACAATAGCGTACCTTTGC
>NSIH01000020.1 GCA_002737315.1 Flavobacteriales bacterium | reverse complement strand
AAAAAATTCAAAGCGCTAAAAATGCTCTTTTTCATTTCGCCGGTGTAGCCCGTGCCGCCGATGAGAATGGTTTTATCCTCAAAGCTTAGAATGGCAAAGTTGCCCTGGCGGGTTCCGTCGCGTTCGGCTTCGGCCTCAAAACCGGGTGCGTGCAGAATGGTCCATTCGGGATTCAGGCCTGCAAGTTCATCCGTAGTTGGTCTAAGGAACATGTTGTAGCAGAACAAATTATGGTCAGGGAACTCATTAATCACTCGAATGCTAATTCGCACGGAATCCTCAGCGCCAGCAAAGGCATCGCGCACAAAGAGGTTCTTGCCGTCCAGGTAGTCCAAAACCTTAGACTTAAGCGCGGCGTAGTGTGCTTTATCAAAGGGAATATTCACGTTTCCCCACCAAACCCGGTCTTCGGTCAGGCTGTCTCGAACGATAAAGCGGTCCTCCGGCGCGCGCCCGGTAAACTTGCCAGTGAGAACGTTTAAAACTCCGTTTGAAGTGAGCTCTCCTCGATTGCCCTCGAGGGCAAGTTGAGTGAGGGTTTGAGGATCAAGTTGATACTGAAATTTAGACTGGCTAAGGCCAGCAATAGATAATTGACGTTGAGAAACACTAAGGTTCATTGGAGTAGATGATCAAGGGGGTTACCGCAAAATTAAGGTACCTTGCACCCTCATTCGAACACTGTGAACAAAATCGCTGTCCTCGGAGCAGGTCGTTCTGCCGGCCCCCTCATTGAATACTTAGCGACCCACCCCGATTCTAGGGCTTGGGAATTAAGTGTTTATGATCAAGATTCCGAATCCTTGGCACAAAAATGCCGTTCCTTCGAAAATGTTGTTTTTACCGCCTGCGACCTAAACAATGAAGAATTGCTCGATAGCATCATTAAATCGCACGATGTGCTGGTTTCTATGCTGCCGGCATTCATGCACCTTCCCATAGCGCGCCGCTGTGTTCAGGAGGGCAAGCACCTGGTTACGGCATCCTACATTAGTCCTGAAATGCAGGCTTTGGACCATGAAGCACGGGCCAAAGGTTTGGTTTTTGTCAACGAGTGCGGAGTGGATCCGGGTATCGACCACATGTCCACCATGGAAATTCTGAATCGATTGACCTCTGAAGGCGCGCGAATCACCTCTTATGAGAGCTTTTGCGGAGGCATACTAGCCCCCGAAAGCCCTACGAACCCCTGGGCCTACAAGTTCTCGTGGAATCCGCGTAATGTGGTATTGGCAGGTTCCGGAGGAGCAGTGCACTTTATTCAGGAGAACAAATACAAGCACATTCCCTACCACCAAGTATTTCGCCGCACGGAATTCTTAGAAATACCGGGCTACGGTCGTTTTGAGGGCTATGCGAACCGTGATTCCTTGAAGTATCAATCAGCCTATGGCTTAAATGGAGTTTCTACGATGTACCGCGGAACCCTTCGCCGTCCTGGATTTTGCAGGGCCTGGGATGTTTTTGTCAAACTAGGCTGTACGGACGACAGCTATGCCCTAGAGCAGGTGGATAAAATGACCCACCGTGACTTCTTAAATACCTTTTTGGCCTACCACTCTTCAGACAGCGTGGAGCTCAAGCTCATGCACTACATGAACATCAGCCAAGATTCTGACCTCATGGAGAAGTTTGAGTGGTTGGGTCTTTTTACCGACGAGCCAATAGGCATTAACGAGGGGAGTCCGGCCCAGGTTCTGCAGCAAATTCTAATGAAGAAGTGGACCATGACCGACGCCGACACCGACATGGTTGCCATGATTCACCGCATTGAGTACGAGCTTTCTGGAGTCCACCACCGACTGCAGTCTTCGCTTGTGGCTAAAGGGCGCTCCAAGGACGCAACGGCTATGGCAATCACCGTGGGATGGCCCGTAGCAATGGCTACCCGTTTGGTGGCTTTAAACCTGATTCCCGAGCGTGGAGTGCTGATGCCCAACTTGGCTTCTTTGTACCAGCCAATTCTCGCAGAATTGGGCGAGCGCGGAATCCACTTCGACGAGCGGGTTCAGAGGCTGTAGAGTTCCTCTGGTGCGCAGAGGTAGAGGGTGCGGTTTGGTTTGTCGAGGCGTTCAATAAATGCGTCAACCACAGGAATGAGCACAGCCTGCTCTCGGCCTTCCACCTGTATCTCAAACAAATCCTGGGACGGATACTCCAAAACCTTTATTAACTGCATGCTGCCCACCATGCCTGCATTGACCACGGTAAATCCGGGCAGCTCGTGGTAGTAGAATTGATCTTCTTTAAGTTCGGGAAGCAAGGCGTCGGGCAGCCATAGTACGCTGCCGATTAGTGCCTGCGCTGCCGCTTCTCCTTCAATCCCGTCGAAGCGCACAATGGACTCGTCGGGTTTGACACCTCGGCTTGATTCAATAAAAATTGGAATAGCCTTTCCTTGATTCTCAAGGAAGAAGGCATTAAGATCGTCGTATGGGCTCGGGTCGTCTGCAGTTATGCGAACTACTACGTCTCCTTTAAAACCGTGCTTTTTGCGGACGTAGCCCACCTGGAAGTAGCCTTCCACCGAACCGTCGTATTATTCTGTTACCGCAGGAGAATCGTCAGATTCTGTTGCTGAAGGGGCTTCTGCTTCTTCATGTGCTGCTTCGGCTACAACCTCAGGAGCGGCATCTTCTGCAACCTCAGGAGCGGCATCCGCTTCAGGAACTTCTTCAACTGCAACCTCAGGAGCGGCATCCGCTTCAGGAGCTTCTTCAACTGCAACCTCAGGAGCGGCATCCGCTTCAGGAGCTTCTTCAACTGCAACCTCAGAAGCGGCATCCGCTTCAGGAGCTTCTTCAACTGCAACCTCAGAAGCGGCATCCACTTCAGGAGCTTCTTCAACTGCAACCTCAGGAGCGGCATTAGAGGAAGCCTCGGGTGCTTCTTCGGCATTGGCCTCGGCTGAAGCAGCTTCTGCTGTCTCGAGGGCCGCGCTGCTAATCAAAGCAAGCTTAGCAGCAATTGCACCAGCCTTTTTGACATTGGACTCTGTCTCTGCCTTCAAGCGATCGGCCTTAGTTTTTTGAGCGGATGTTAAAAGGCTCGTAAGCTTATTGTCAACCAGGGACTGCTTTTCGTTAAGCCACTTCTCAAATCGTTCTTCAACCTGCTCTAGGGTGAGGGCTCCTTTTTTCACTCCTTCAAGAAGGTGCTTCTTCATCAAAACACCCTTGAGCGATAAAATCGCACGGGCCGTATCGCTGGGCTCTGCTCCCGTCATCATCCACTCTAGAGCGCGCTCAAAGTTGATGTCGATCGACGCTGGGTTGGTATTTGGATTGTAGATACCAAGGGCCTCAATGAAGCGTCCGTCGCGCTTGGCGCGGCTGTCGGCTACTACAATGTGAAAAATTGGGCGGCTCTTGCGGCCGTGGCGCTGAAGGCGAATGCGTGTTGCCATGTTGGTTAACGTTTTATAAGGGTTCTAAACCCGATTGTTAAGATTAGGGCTGCAAAATTACAAAAAAAACAGCAATCATTGACAGTAATCTAAAACTTTGAGCCAAGATCGACCAAAGCCAAGAGCGAAGGGTTCGCAACTAGGCCAATTGCGCCAGCAGGTCGTGCTTGCTCACAATGTGGTCCGCGTCTTGGTTCCGCACAATAAGGGCATTGAACGTCTCTCCCATTGCCTTGACTCCATCGAGCAAGCTCGCCGAAGCAGGAAGGGTAGGGAAGGGAGCTCCCATAGCGGTCCTGACGAGCTGCTTGATTCCTCCTTCCCCAGAAGTGAGCGCGTTGATCACGTGAGATTCCGTGAGGCTGCCGACGTAGGTCAATCCATCGCTCACCGGAAGCTGGCTGATGCCAAACCGTTTAAACTGCACAATAGCATTGTTAATGGGTTCTTCGGCGCCGATGGTCACTATGGGTCTTGCGGCTCTTCCTTGAACAGCTTCGCCAAGGGTCTTCCATTCCTCGCGAAGGAATCCGCGTTCGCGCATCCAGTCGTCGTTGTAGATTTTACCTACATAGCGGCTGCCGTGGTCGTGAAAGAGAACTACCGTTACCGCATCGGGCGGCAGAAGGTGCTTGAGCTGACGCAGGCCCTGAAAGGCGGAGCCACAGGAATATCCGAGCAGAAGGCCCTCCTTGCGAGCCAGTTCTCTGGCGGCGAGCGCTCCGTCTCGGTCAGTAACTTTTTCAAACTTGTCAATTAGACTAAAGTCAACGTTGGCCGGCAAAATGTCTTCGCCGATCCCCTCGGTGATATAGCCATAAATCTCTTTGTGGTCAAATTCTCCGGTCTCGTGGAACTTTTTAAAAACCGATCCGTAGGTATCAATGCCCCAAATTTGAATGCTTGGATTCTTCTCCTTGAGGTACTGTGCTACGCCCGAAATGGTTCCGCCCGTGCCAACGCCCACCACAAAATGGGTAATGCGGCCCTCGGTTTGCTCCCAGATTTCTGGACCCGTGGACTCGTAGTGCGCCTGGCGGTTGCTCAAATTATCATACTGATTCGGGAAGAATGAATCCGCAATCTCAGAATTCAGCCTGCGTGCAACCGAGTAGTAGGAATCCGGATGGTCCGGGGCTACGTTGGTGGGGCAAACGTGAATCTCTGCACCAAGGGCGCGCAGCACATCCATTTTTTCTTTGGACTGCTTATCGCTCATGGTACAAATCAGTCGGTAGCCTTTAACCACGGCCGCGAGGGCAAGACCCATCCCGGTGTTGCCAGAAGTACATTCGATTATGGTTCCGTTGGGCTTGAGGCGGCCGTCGCGCTCGGCGTCTTCAACCATCTTGATGGCCATGCGGTCTTTGGTGGAGTGGCCCGGATTAAAGTACTCCACCTTGGCGTATACTTCGCCCGGAATTCCTTGAGCGAGGGTGTTTATGCGCACCATAGGGGTGCGACCAATCGTTTCTAGTATGCTGCCGTACAGGGGCGGAATTTGTCGGGTCGTCATGGAATGTGAATATAGGGAGTAGGTCTTAAAATGCTGCGATTTTGGCTGCTCAGCGCCGCTTCGCGCTGCACCATGTCTTCAAGGCTAATGGATTTTAGGGTGTGCACCGTTTCGTTTCGCACCTGAACAAAGGCATCCTGTAGGGCACATTCTTGCGGACTTTTGCATTCTGGGCAGGGCTGGTAAAACCGGTGGGAGGCACATGGCAATAAGGCAATAGGGCCTTCTACGACCCGAAGGATCTCCGCGAGAGAAACCTCATTGGAGGCTCGTGACAACTGGTATCCACCAAGCCTCCCAGGTTCGGAGTGAAGCAGGCCTGACTCCCGAAGCTCGCGAAGAATTTGCTCCAGAAAGCGCCGGGGACTGCCGCAGGCTTCGGCCAAACGCACCGAAGAAAAGCGCTCAGCCGGGAAGCGCGCCATCAGCAGCAGCGCATGCAGGGCATAAACGCTCTTTCGATTTAGCATCCGTAGATGCGGTTCAGCACCATAGCCAGGCGGACTCCAGCCTGAACGAGTCGCTCCTCAAGGCGGCTGTAGTTGTCGTATCCGTATTGGTAGCTCAGGTTTTCAAGGTCGGCGGGAGGGTAGATCCCGGCCATGCGCAGTGCCTTGGATTCGTTGGCCCAATCCAGGTAGCTGCCGGATTGATACTGCTTCACGCGGTCTTGAGGGGTGGTTCTCAGCAGATGCTGGCAGTATTCGGTGTACGAAAGCTGCTGGCCGTCAATCAGGTCGCTGTCCCAAATGCGGTGGAGGTTGCTGCTCTTGCCAAAGTACTTGATTTTAAAATCGTTCCCTCCCTTGTCGTCGCCTCGTCCCACGTGCAGGGGCTGGTGCAGGTCGCCCAAAAGGTGCACTAAAATTTTAAGGGCATTGGCTTCTCCTCCGTGCTTGAACTTTTTGGTCTCGAGCTCTCGGGTAATTTCGTCTAGTTTAACTAGAATATCCCCCTGGCTTGGGCTGCCCGCTTCGGCATAGGATTGGTGGTCTTCAATAGTGCAGTAGTGCCAGGGATCCCAATGGTCGTATGCCTTGTCGGACTTCACTTCGTCCATCCAGGTCGAGCACATGGCCAGGCTTTCTCCCTGTAGAATAGCGGAGATTTTTTTCTCGGTGCAGGGTTTGAGTTGAGAGGTGGCAATTTCTCCGACAATGCGGTGGCCTGTTTGGCCCCAGCCAAAAGAAGGCAGGCTTGAGACCAGGACGAGTGAAACGATCCAAAATATTTTTAAACGCATGTTCAAAGGTAGTACGCCAAGGGCGCAGGCCCTACTTTTGTGGTTCATGCAAGACCCTGAATTTTTTGTGCATCCCACGGCCGTAGTAGACGACGGCGCAGTCGTTGGAGCGGGCTGCAAAATTTGGCACTTTAGCCACGTCAGCTCAGGGTCTGTGCTCGGAGCGGGCTGCAATCTTGGGCAAAATGTAATGGTTGCTCCCGGCGTGGTTTTGGGCCGCAACGTGAAGGTTCAAAACAACGTCAGCATTTATAACGGAGTTACCTGCGAAGACGACGTTTTTTTGGGTCCGAGTGCAGTCTTCACCAACGTGACCAATCCAAGGTCCGCAATAAACCGAAGAGACCAGTTCAGTACAACAAGAGTGGGTCGTGGTGCAACTATTGGTGCAAACGCCACGATAGTCTGCGGGCATGATATTGGTCCCTTTGCATTCATTGGAGCGGGAGCGGTGGTAACTAAGGACGTTCCTGCCTATGCTTTGGTTGTTGGTAACCCTTCGCGCCAGATTGGATGGATGAGCGAGTACGGCCATCGGCTCGAGTTTAATGACCTGGGTCAGGCAGAATGCCCAGAAAGCAGGGAGCGCTATGAACTTCGAGATAAGTTCGTAGTTAAGGTGGTATAAATAAAGAATGGAATACGCATGAATTACCCAATCGAAGCCCATCAAAGCGAGGAACTTGACTTAATACGAGCCTCGGCTGCAGAATTTGCCGCTCAACACATTGCCCCCCACGTCATGGAATGGGACGAGGCCCAGGTCTTCCCCAAGGAGCTTTTTCACGAAATGGGCCGTCTGGGATTTCTTGGCGTTCTCATCAGCACGGAATACGGCGGTGCAGGCATGGGCTATGCGGAGTACATTACTATTGTCGACGAAATTTCTCAGGTCTGCGGCAGCATAGGCTTGAGCGTTGCAGCCCACAATTCCCTGTGCACCCAGCACATTAACCAATTCGGAACCGAGGAGCAAAAGCGACGCTGGCTCCCTAAGCTCGCGAGCGGTCAATGGATTGGCGCTTGGGGTCTTACCGAGACCGGTACGGGAAGCGACGCCGGAGGCATGCACACTACGGCGGTTCGCGACGGCGACGGATGGAGAATTAACGGAAGCAAGAACTTCATTACCCATGCCATCAGCGGTGACGTGGCGGTGGTTGTGGTCCGCACCGGAGAGAAGGGAGACAGCCACGGTATGTCGGCCTTTGTGGTAGAGAAGGGCACTCCTGGTTTTGAGGGCGGACGCAAGGAGAATAAGCTTGGGATGCGCGCAAGCGAAACAGCCGGTTTGTTTTTTGACAACTGCTATGTCTCCAACGACAACCTACTCGGCAAGGTCGGTGAAGGCTTTATTCAGTCGATGAAAATTCTAGACGGCGGACGTATTTCTATTGCCGCACTAAGTGTTGGCATTGCCAAAGGGGCGCAAAAGGCCGCCCTGCGCTACAGTCGCGAGCGCGAGCAATTTGGTCAGCCCATTGGAGACTTTCAGGGTATTGCCTTTAAGCTTGCAGAAATGGGAACCAAAATATACGCCTCTGAATTAATGACGCGGCATGCCGGTTCCCTAAAAGACCAAGGGCGCAAGGTTACTAGAGAGTCCGCCATGGCCAAGCTCTTCGCTAGCGAGACCGCTGTGGAGGTGGCTACGGACGGTGTTCAAATTCACGGAGGCTATGGCTACACCAAGGATTACCCAGCCGAGAAGTACTTTAGGGATTCTAAGCTTTGCACCATTGGTGAAGGAACTTCAGAAATTCAGAAACTCGTGATTTCACGGGATTTCAATAAGGCCTAATTCACAAACTCAATCGCAATCGCCTTTGACGCAACCTTAGGCCTCGGCATCGACGGTGCTTGGAGCGAAGGGGTTATTTGTGGTTTCTTTGTAGTATATGAGTCGATTGATACGTTTTCTAGCCGCTGCTGCGCTTCTTGTTCTTAGTTCTGTTCAGCTGCAGGCGACCCACGCTTACGGTGGTGAAATAACCTGGAAATGCTTCACCACGGGTCCCAACGCCGGTAAATTCAAATTCTACATGATACTCTACCGCGACTGCGGCAGTGGCAATGCTACGCTTCCAGGCGGCACGGTGCCTTTGAATTCGAATTCACCCGCTGGAGCAATAACCTTGACTCAAGTTGGTGTGAATACCGATGTTTCTCCATCGTGCTATGTTACGCCTTCACCAATTCGATGCAATATTTCAGCAAGTGGTGAAGGTGCCCTAGAAGAAGCTCGTTATGAATCCGCATTTATAAACCTAACCGGCACCCCTCCTGCGGGCGGCTGGCAGTTTAGCTATTCCTTGTGCTGTCGCCCCAATACCCTTACCAATTTGGTGAATCCAGGCAGTCAAAATTTGTTTTTAAGGGCGGTAATGTACCCCTACAGTATTTCGGGAACTCCCCAAAATACCAACCCCTGCTACGACTCTTCTCCGCGCTTCTTGGAGCCCCCTAAGTCGGTGATTTGTACGGGTTACGAGTATACCTACGCGCAGTTTGCCTTTGACGACGATTTGGATTCCATTTACTACGATTGGGCTCCATCTCTAACCAGCGCAGGCACAGCCATTGGCTATGTTTCTCCTTATACGGCCATTAGCCCCCTACCCAATGGGGGAACTCCCGCTCAACTCAATAATGTCACCGGGAACATAACCTTGAATGCCTCTGCCGGAGGATCCTATGCTACGTCTGTTAAAGTCTCGGCCTTCCGTTGTGGTCAACTTATCGCTGAGGTGTTCCGTGATATTCCCATGGCAATTAAGAACAATTGTCCCAACCTTCCGACGGGTTCACCTAATACTCCGCCAACCTTAGCGGTCTCAAATATTCCTGGTTATCAGGGGGTTACTCCTGTAGTTGTCAATGGTGACACCGCCTACTACGAGGCCACCGTGTTTGCGGGTCAGCAGGTGCGCTTTAACCTAGTGTCTCAAGACCCCCAACTGCTGCCGAATTTCTTGCCCCAAACTATTGGATTTATTCCAAGCGGTGGACAGTTTGGAGTCCCGCTGTCGAATGCAGTGACGGGTTGCTTAAATCCCCCTTGTGCGACAGTTACTCCGGTGGCCCCGCAGACCAGTCTTGTGAATCCATTGAACAATGAGGTTTTGTTCAACTGGTTAACCTCCTGTAACCACATTGCCTACCAAGGCACCCAGTGCGGAAGCCCTATTAACTCCTACACTTTTGCCATGCGGATGCAGGACAACTTCTGCCCGATCCCAGCGGTGTCGGTAAAGTCGGTAGTTATTAATGTTGTCTCAACAATACCGGTGCCCCCCGACATGACCAATGCCTGCGCCTCGGTGAATGCGAACGGTACGGTAAGTATTAACTGGGGTTTCCCTGCTGATACCGGAATGAACTTTGACTCTTATGTGATTTACCATTCCGCGAGTCCGACGACGCTATTCACGGTGCTTGATACAGTATTCAACTACGCAACGCTTGGCTATACCCATGCCGCTCCTGCTGTGGGTGCGAACTACTACTACATCCGATCCAAAGGTGGCTGCGACTTTTTGAGTATACCCAGCGATACGCTGCAAACCATAGGTCTTAGCCTTAATTCCCTACCAGCGACCAACTCCTACGTTGCGGAGTTGACTTGGAACGGTTCCTGGTCGGGGTACAGTCAAGCTTACGAGGTTTGGCGTCGAGGTATCGCTCCAACCACTGCTTGGCAGTTAATCGATACTACGAGTGCACTGACCTACCGCGACACTGTGAATGTTTGCGGCCAGAATTTGGAGTACCAAATCCGCACCAATACTGGCTGTGCCAGCAGCAACAAAAGTGATTTTTTCTCTGATCAGGTAAACACTGATGTTCTAGTAATAGACAGCGTCTCGGTGGTCAACGGCCAAGTTGTTATTGCATGGGCCCCCGGCACCAGCAACGACATCGTAGACTACTACCTGCTCAAATTGACTAGCGGAACCTGGTCTCCGATTGACACGATCAAGCCTGGTACCACCATGCCCTACTCGATTCCTGGCTCCATTGAGAGCGTCAAGGACCATTATAAGATTATTTCTTCGGATTCCTGCGGTAATCTCAGTTCTGACCTCCTTGTGACTGCGGCCAACAACATGGTGCTCACTGAAAACATGGATCCTTGCGAGGGTGTAATGCGCCTGCGTTGGAATACCTACCGCGGATGGGGACCTGCAGGGGTAAAGCAGTATGAACTGTGGATGGAGGAGACCCCTACGGGTGGTGTTACTAGCAAGACCCTCGTGGGAATCAAGGGTCCGACCGATTCAACCTTCAGCATGCGCAACCTCAACAGCGGCACGACATACTGCTGGTATGCTCGCGCTGTGGATACTGCAACGTCTAAGACAAGTTCCTCTAACAAGGTTTGCATAACCTCGCTCGCGGTTCAGCGTTCAAGACTGCTTTATTTGGCCAAAGCAAGCGTACGCGAAGACGACGGTGTAGAGTTGGTTTGCTTCATTGACCGAGATGCAGACATTGTTCACTTTGACGTGCAGCGCGCCGACGAACTTGGTGCTCCATTCAAATCGCTGGGCTTGCTTCCAAAGCCCATTACTGGTCCATGGGAGTTCCGCTTCAAGGATTTCACCGCTAACCCCAAGGACCATCGATATGCCTACCGCGTGGTTGCCACCGACAGCTGTGGCAACATCGATACGTCGTCCAACATTGGTCGGACCATGGTTTTGGAGGTTGACGAACAGGATAATTTGACCAACATACTGAAATGGAACCCCTATGCGGACTTCATGGGTGGAACTGATCGGTACGAGATTTACCGTGCTGTGCAGCCTTCTGGGGGATTCCAATTGGTTGGTTCCACCGCAGACACTCTGTTTCAGGACAACACACGCCCCTTGGGCGACTACAGTGGCTTGATTGCCTACCGAGTTGTGGCGGTGGAGGGATTGAATCCACTGGCCTTTAGGGATGCCGACGGTTCTATATTCCGCTCGACGTCTACGACAGCCATGGCAGAATTCAAGCCCCGAATCTTTATTCCCAATAGCTTTAATCCCAAATCAGAGGTTGTTGCCAACCGCGTTTGGAGGCCTGCCCAGATTTATGTTAGCCCGGGCAGTTATAGTTTAGAGGTTTATGACCGTTGGGGCCAGCGTGTATTTGAAACGTCCGACGAACTCAAGGGTTGGGACGGCAAACTCAATAGCAGCTATGCTCCCCAAGGAGTGTACACGTTCAAGTTGATGTACCGCAGCATTGAGGGAGAGCGCGTAGAGCGCATCGGTACACTCAATTTGCTGTATTAATTACTGCCTTCAAACTTACTTAAAGTCCGTCTCTTTTCTAGGGGCGGACTTTTGTAATTTTGCTTGCAACTTAATCTAAAGTTGCTATGGCTGATTTCACCAATAAGGTCCTCGGGGAATACCTCACCTACGACGACGTACTTCTCGTACCCGCATTTTCAGAAGTGCTCCCGCGTGAGGTGCGTCTTGAATCCCGTTTTAGTCGAAACATTGAGCTTAAGGTACCTGTGGTTTCTTCGGCAATGGATACCGTTACCGAGTCCGGAATGGCGATTGCAATGGCCCAAGAAGGCGGAATGGGGGTTTTGCACAAGAATTTAACGGCAGAGCGGCAGGCAATGGAAGTCCGCAAGGTGAAAAGGGCAGAGTCCGGAATGATTTTAGACCCGGTAACCCTCACAACGGGTGCGACCATTGGCGAAGCCAAAAGACTGATGTCGGAGTACCGAATCGGGGGTATACCGGTGGTGGATTCCGAGAAAAGGCTGATTGGCATTATCACGAACCGCGACCTGCGCTTTGAGCACGACGACCTTAAGGGTGTGAGTGAGGTAATGACCTCTGAGGGCCTGATAACCGCTGCCGACAGCACTACCATGGAGCAGGCCGAGGTGATTCTTCAGCGCAGTAAAATTGAGAAGCTTCCGGTGGTCAGGGCAGACGGCACCCTGCTGGGTTTGATCACCTACCGCGACATTAATAAGAAGCGAACCAAGCCATTCAGCAACATAGACACCTTTGGTCGCCTCCGGGTTGCGGCGGCGGTTGGGGTTACTCCCGACGTGCTGGACCGGGTCGCGGAACTCGTGGCCGCTAACGTCGATGCGATTGTTGTGGATACGGCCCATGGGCACACCCGGGGGGTGGTTGATACGCTGCAGGCCATTAAGAAGGCTTTTCCGCATCTTGATGTCGTGGTCGGAAACATTGCCACCGCAGAGGCTGCAAAGTATTTGGTCAAGGCAGGTGCAGACGCGGTTAAGGTGGGAATTGGCCCGGGCTCCATCTGCACCACGCGCATTATTGCAGGGGTCGGCGTCCCCCAGCTAAGCGCAGTAATGGCTGTTGCTCAGGCCCTAAAGGGTTCAGGGGTTCCGGTGATTGCAGACGGAGGAATTCGCTACACGGGAGACATTGTAAAGGCAATTGCTGCCGGTGCCGACAGCGTGATGCTCGGTTCCATGTTCGCAGGCACCGAAGAAGCTCCAGGCGACACCATTATTTTGGACGGACGGCGCTACAAAAGCTACCGAGGCATGGGCTCGCTTGAGGCAATGCAGGCGGGTTCAAAGGACCGGTACTTTCAGGATGTGGAGGACGACGTCAAAAAATTGGTGCCCGAAGGAATCGTGGGACGCGTTCCCTATAAAGGAAACGTTGGCGAGGTTATGTATCAGTTTGTAGGTGGCCTGCGCGCCGGAATGGGTTATTGCGGAGCCAAAGACATTGAGTCTCTTCAGCGCGACGCCAAGTTTGTGCGCATCACAGCTGCTGGAGTAGCTGAAAGCCATCCGCACGACGTGACTATCACGGGGGAATCGCCCAACTACAGCCGTTAAATACCTAGGGCAAGGGGCTGCTCTGGTGCTCCTCAAACTCCTGGTGGCACTGAATTAGGCTGACCAAAAGTTCAAAGTCGGTAGCCGACCGAATGGAACTTTGGTTGTAGCGGCAAAAGAGCAGTACTTCTTCGATACGGGCTTCCGTAAGTCCGGTAAGCTCAAAAAGCGCATGGCGGTTTCGGCTCTCTGAGAGTTGGTTGCGGTATTGATCCGAGGACAGGAGCAGGGTGAGCTCGCGCATTTGGCGCGGACGGTTGCCAAATTGGTCGTACAAAAAGTCAACAGGATTCGCTAAGGTCGGCGCCTTGGCTTGCGGAATTTTGATGGCGCCTCCGCTGGGTCGGTCAGGCTCTTTGAGGTCGATGTCTCGGGGTAAATTGCTGGTAAGCTTGTATGCCGTCACGGGCACTTCTTCGAGCAAAAAGTTGCGCGGCGGCAAGGTAACCCTTACGGAGTCTGCATTGCGAGCCGCTTGGTAGCGGTAGCCATAGCCTGGCCGGCTGAATACTAAGGTGTCATTGGCTCGAGCCTCAACGCGAAATCGGCCCGAGCGGTCGGTCATAATGCGTTCCTCGGACCGGGAGTTTACGATGACGACGTCTGGAATTCGTTCCGTAGTTTTTTCTTCAGAAACGTAGCCTTCAAAAACCACTCTCTGCTGCGCCAAAGTGGCATGCAAAGTCAGCAGTGACAGCAGGGCAAGGAGAAAATTCCGCACAGGCCCTGAAAGTACAACATTCGTGCCTCGCTTGGCAGGGAAATTCCCGATATTTGCCTTCTAGTAGCACTAAATCATGGCAGACGATAAAAAGGTAATTTTCTCAATGTCGGGGGTGAGTAAAATCCTTCCGAATAACAATAAGGCAATTCTAAAGGACATTTACCTCGGCTTTTACTACGGGGCTAAGATTGGTATTATCGGCCTCAATGGTTCGGGTAAGTCAACACTCCTGAAGATTATTGCTGGTCTAGAAAAAAGTTATCAGGGAGACGTGGTGTATTCACCAGGCTATTCCATTGGCTTTCTGGAGCAGGAACCCCAACTCGACGAGACCAAGACCGTGATCGATCTGGTAAAAGAAGGAATGGCCGAGACCGTTGCGGTGCTTGAAGAGTACAATTCAATTAACGACCAATTTGGCCTGCCTGAGGTTTATGAAAATCCTGAGGTTATGGACAAGCTTATGGCCCGCCAGTCTCTGCTTCAAGATAAGATTGACGCGAGCAATGCTTGGGAGCTGGATCAAGTTTTGGCCCGAGCCATGGATGCGCTCCAAGTGCCCGACGGCGACACGCCTATTTCGGTGCTTTCGGGTGGAGAGCGCCGCCGAGTTGCCCTTTGCCGCTTGCTGCTTCAGAATCCCGATATTCTCCTGCTGGACGAGCCCACCAACCACCTTGACGCGGAGTCTATTCTCTGGCTAGAGCACCACCTGCAGCAGTACCAGGGTACTGTTATTGCCGTAACGCACGACCGCTACTTTCTTGATAATGTGGCCGAATGGATTCTCGAGCTTGATCGGGGCGAGGGAATTCCGTGGAAGGGGAACTACTCGAGCTGGCTCGACCAAAAGACCAAGCGGATGATTCAGGAGGAGAAGCAGGTTAGCAAACGCCGTAAGTCCTTGGAGCGTGAATTGGAGTGGGTACGCATGAATCCTAAAGGGCGCCAAGCAAAAAGCAAGGCTCGACTCAGCAACTACGATAAGCTGATGAGTGAGGAGTCGAAAGACAAGGAGCAGCGCCTTGAGATCTACATTCCCAACGGTCCGCGACTCGGAACTCATGTTATTGATGCAATGCATGTTAAAAAGGCTTTTGGAGATAAGCTTCTCTATGAGGACTTGAATTTTAATTTACCTCCTGCGGGAATTGTTGGCATAGTTGGCCCCAATGGTGCAGGTAAAACGACCATTTTTAAGATGATCATGGACCAGCTGAAGCCCGACGGTGGCGAGTTTAAGCTGGGCGAAACGGTTAAAATCAGCTACGTCGACCAGACTCACTCAAAGCTGCATGCTGAGAAGTCTATTTTTGAGATTGTGGCCGACGGCCAAGAGCAGTTTGAACTGGGCGGACAACTGGTAAATTCAAGGTCCTACCTGTCGCGATTCAATTTTAGTGGAGCCGACCAATCCAAGAAAGTTGGAATTCTGTCGGGAGGGGAGCGCAACCGCCTGCACCTCGCAATGGCCTTAAAAGAGGGCGGTAATGTGCTTCTTTTGGACGAACCAACTAACGACCTAGACATCAATACGCTCCGAGCGCTCGAGGAAGGTCTTGATAATTTCGCGGGTTGTGCCGTAATCATTTCGCACGACCGTTGGTTTCTTGACCGGGTCTGTACGCATATTTTGGCCTTTGAGGGCGATTCAGAAGCCTACTACTTTGAGGGTTCCTTTAGCGACTACGAGGAGAACAAGAAAAAGCGATTGGGCGGAGGTCTAGAACCCAAGAAGTTCCGATATAAAAAACTCGTGAAGTGAGCCAAGTCCGTCCTGCCAAAGGAACCCGTGATTTTGCGGCTGCTGACGTGATGCGGCGGCGCCATGTAATGTCGGTGCTGCAGGCTGTTTTTGAGCGTTATGGCTACGCTCCCTTAGAAACTCCGTCGTTTGAAAACCTGGAAACCCTAATGGGCAAGTACGGAGACGAGGGAGATCGCCTGATTTTTAAGATTTTGCGCTCGGGAGATTTTATGAAGTCGGTCGCCGACCCAACCCAGCCCAAGGCTTCGGAATTGGCTGACAAGGCCTTGCGCTATGACCTTACGGTTCCCTTTGCGCGCTTTGTTGCCCAGAATGCGGGGTTGTTGGCCATGCCCTTTCGCCGCTACCAGATACAGCCGGTCTGGCGAGCCGACAATCCGCAAAAAGGCAGGTTTCGCGAGTTTTACCAGTGCGACGCCGACGTGGTTGGTAGCCCGAGCCTATGGCATGAGGTAGAACTAGTTGCAATCTATCAACGGGTTTTTGCCGAGCTGGGCCTTGATGTGGTGGTGCGCCTGAACCACCGGGGCTTGCTTGCGGGAATTGCAGAAGTTGCGGGCTTGGGCGATCGGCTTACAGACTTTACCGTTGCCCTTGATAAGCTCGATAAAATAGGGGCAGAGGGAGTCCGCCTGGAATGGCGCGAACGCGGTTTCACGGAGCAGCAGTCTGCGGCTTTGGAGCCCGCACTAGAGCCAATGACCGATATGGCGGCAACGTTGTGCCGCATGGAGCGCTGGCTGTCGTCGTCAGAACAAGGTATGGCCGCCCTTGCGGAGCTTCGTTGGCTCACCGAGCGCGTGGCATCCTTTGGGCCTTTGGCCTTGGATGTGACCCTGGCTCGAGGCCTAAACTACTACACGGGCTGCATTTTTGAGGTGCAAGCCAATGGTGTGGCCATGGGCAGTTTGGGCGGTGGCGGACGCTACGACAATTTAACGGGCATCTTTGGTGCTCCTGGCTTGAGCGGAGTAGGAATCAGCTTTGGTCTTGACCGAATTTTGCTTTGCCTCGAGGAATTGGGGCTTCTCCCTGAGCTCGCTTTTGGCCCGCAGGCCCTAGTGTTTCAATTGGGCGACCAAGAAGTCGACTATGCCTTTAGGGTGGCCGAAGCCCTTCGCGCCGAAGGAATCCGAACCGTACTCTACCCAGAAACAGCGAAGATTAAAAAGCAGTTTGACTACGCCGAAAGAATTGGCGCTCAGTTCGTTGTCATGGCGGGCGCTCAGGAAGAGCGGGCACAGACCATACAGGTCAAAAACCTAAGGAATGGAATTCAGTCTGAACTAGCCCTCGACGGTTTAGGTTCCTTTGACTGGTCCTAGAGCTTGTAGCGCAAACCCAACCGGACGATGCCAAAATCGGCTTCGAGGATATCCAAGCCCTGGTAGTCCCGCTGCAGCGCGACCATTGCGGACCATTTTAAGTGCTTGCCCTGCTTGAGGTTAATCCCTGCGCTCAAACGTGTGCGCCGGAGGCTTGAAAAGGGGCTGAATTGCTCGAACCACCACTCGGAACTTAGTTCAGGGGTCCAGATTCCAAGGTTTCGCTGGGCATAGATTCCGTAGCGAACGGAGGCGTTTCGGTTAAAGTGGTAGCGAATGCCTGCGTTCACGTCCGCGATTTTAAGGCCTGAAATGTTCGGTTTAAATGTTTTCTCGAGGGCCAGAGTATGCCTTGGTTTGGTGCTTTGAGTCAAGGGGGCCCTAAATTCATAGAAGCAGCTCCACGTCTTTTTGGCGTCGCGATTGATGCGCAGGTCGACGAACTGATTGAATTCCGTGCCCCGCCAGCGGTGCTCAATGGATGCGGCGGCATCCCACCTCTTGCTTAAGGCTGCCTTGACCGTGGCAGAAGCCCATACTTGGGTCTGGGCCTTAGCCCTTGGCAATAATCCTACAAAAAGAAGCAGGAGCGCCAAAAATTTAAGCTGCCTAGATTCCAAGGAGTGTGGCGGCCAAGAGGATGCTTAATATAATATAGAGCAAGGGACGAATCATTTTATGCACAATTTCTTTGGCGTATCGTTCGCCTCGAAAGGTGAGAATGACACGACTCTCATCCAGCGGGTGAGGAGCAATTACTTTACGCAGGAGCATCTCTTGCAGGAGCAGGGTTTCGTTGATTGGAATACCCCCTTTGGAGTTCTCGTAGCGGTAGAAAAGCCCGCGAAAGTAGAGTGCGATAATTCGCAGGTCGTGTTGCATGCCGCAATTTACAATTTCAGGACTCATGCAACCAAGCCTTTCGAAAAGCTCGGTTGGCATCGTAGTCTTGAGCCTGCTTGATCGTGTTGAATCGCCGAACAGGGCGGGGGTCGTTGCCCACGCCAGCCAAATAGGCCCAATTAGCCCAATTGCTAGCCGGGTCGTAGTCAAGCAGTTGCGCCTCAAAGTACGCGGCACCGTAGCGCCAATCGATGCCGAGATCGTGGATCAGATAGGACGCTAAATTCTGCCGAGCGCGGTTGCTGCTGTAGCCCGTTTCTGCGAGTTCTCGCATGCCTGCGTTTACAAAATCGTCGCCGGTTAGGCCATCGACCCAACGTTGGAATGCCCGGGCGTTGAACCCGGCTCGGGGCGACTGCTCCCTAAATCCCTTTTTAATAAAAAGTCGGCTGCCTGCTCGGTAGGCGACCCATTGAAAGTACTCCCGCCAAAGAAGTTCCACGCGGATCCATTCTACCTCAGGGCTGCCTCCGAGCGACTCTTCAAGATTAAGGCAAGCCTGCCAAATGCGGCGCGGACTCAGTGCCCCCGATGCCAGCCACGGGGAGAATTTGGTGGAATATTCGGTCCCGAGAAGACCATTGCGGCGTGTCTTGTACTCCGCGGCTCCTTCTGGATTTCCCATGTATGATATTAGACGGGCTAATGCGGAGGCTTCGCCAGGCTCAAAGGGAAAGGCTAGGCTGCTTGAGGTGGGAGATTCCACGTTGGGCTCCACCAGTAAGGGAGGCAATTTAAAGCGGAGGTTCTCGCGTTCGATCCTGTGCCTAAAGGGGGTGAAAACCTCTGGCAGTTGGTTAAATCCCCCCGGTATGGCATCGGGTTCGAGAATACTGTGCGTCCAAAATCCTTGAATACGCTTAACCAAGGGCCGAAGTTGGTCTTCGTCTTGGCGCTCCTCATGAGCTACTGCAAAGCTGTAGGTCAGAGTGCTTGGTCGGTTCGCTCGAAGCCAATCGAGGGCGGAACCTTCGGTCTCTTCTAGGCTAAGTCCGTGCTTCGCAAGTTCTGTACGCATCATTTGAAGGTCTTGTTGCGTCCAATCGATACGGAGGGCGCTCATACGCGGAATTCCGCCGATTCCGGTAGCGAGGTGGAGGCGGTTCCAGGCAAAGAAAACCTTGACCTCTTCTCCTGTTTTAGCTGCTTCTTCAAGGGTGAATAACCAGCAAGAATTGTCGCTAATTCGTCGGTCGTGACGCAGCCACCACGCAATCATAACTCGTTAATTCTAATTAGGTTATACTCCGCCTGATCAAGTAATGATTCACGATAATCTGGATTCATCTTGTCCCAGGTTCGGTAGACCATTCCAATGCGGGGATTCCGGTCGAGCAGGTGCCGGTTGCGTTCGTGAAAATGCCAGTAAAGGGAGTTGAAGGGGCAGGCATTATCGCCTACTTTTTCAGTGACGGAATAGGCACATTTCGCGCAGTGGTTGCCCTGCTTATTGAGGTAGGATCCGCTGCTTACATAGGGTTTGGTTCCCACAATGCCTCCGTCGGCAAACTGGCTCATACCTCGGGTGTTGGGGAGCTCGACCCATTCCACGGCGTCGATGTAAATGCCGAGGTACCATGCATCGAGTTTGCTGGGGTCCAATCCTGCCAGCAGAGAGAAGTTGCCAATGACCATGAGGCGCTGAATGTGGTGGGCATAGGCCGTACGCAGGCTTTGGTCCACTGCGACGCTCAGGCAGCGCATTTTAGTTTTACCGGTGAACATCCAGTCGGGCAATGCTCGGTCGTGGTTAAAGAAGTTCAGGCTCTGGTATTCGGGCATTTTTGCCCAATAAATGCCGCGGATGTACTCCCGCCAACCTAAAATTTGCCGGATGAATCCTTCTGCGGCGGCAAGGGGAACCCTTATGGGGTCAAGGCGCCAGGCCTGTTCTGCTCGCTGAACGACCTCAAGCGGATGAAGCATTTTGGTATTGAGCGCAAAGGACAGCCTGCTGTGAAAGAGAAAGTCCTGGTCTTCGGCCAGGGAGTCCTGGAACCGACCAAAAAGGGGCAGAAGGTGCTCTATAAAATGGTCGAGGATGCCGAGTGCTTCGGATCGGTCGGCGGGCCAAGGGAAGTCTTCTGCGCTGGCCTCTCCCCAACTTGGGATGCCATGGCGGTTGAGGCGTTCATTTAGGGCGCTTAGATTGTGCTGCGCCCGCCACTCGGCCGGGACGCTTTGCTTGGGGTCCCACTTGGATCGGTTGTCGGAATCAAAGTTCCAGGCTCCGCCTTCTGCCTGGCCTGCCGCATTGAGGAGAACATTCCACTTTTGACGCATTACGCGGTAAAATGATTCCATGAGGAATGTCTTTTTCCCCGCAAACTGATTGGCTACAGTGCTTCGTTCGGTGAGAAAGTGCTCGCTTGGCACGCAGGTCCCTAGGTCTTTGAGGGACTCGCTCAGCCTCCATTCGTCGGGCTCCTGATACTCAATTTGTACCGTTTGACCTGTTTGCTCTATTTCGGCTCGGAGGGCTTCTAGGTTTGCCCGAAGGCTTCCTTGCTGCCGCGGGTCGTCGAGGGTCCAGTAGGCCACGCGATGGCCTTCGGCCTCGAGGTTATGAGCAAGACGCTGCATGCCGTGCAAGAAGGCGAGCATTTTTTGGCGGTGGTGCGGGGCGTAGCGGAGTTCTTCTTCGGATTCAAACAGGGCGTAGACGACGTCTTCGCGCGGGATATCAAACCAGGAGTGCTTGGGGTTGAGTTGGTCTCCCAGGATGAGCCTAAGAATCATGGGTTCGGCGTTTTTTTAGAGTCCCCGCGGCAGCGGTCCGAGCAAAACTTTACTTGATCCCAGTCGCGCTCCCATTTTTTGCGCCATGCAAAGGGTCGGCCGCATTGGATGCAGTCCTTTTGGGGTAGGTTGTTCTTGGCTACTCCGCGCACGGTTTATGGCTTTAGCAATGGAGCGTTTACTTCTGCATAGGGAAGTTGAGCCACGGTCCTGCTGTGCAAGTAGGTGTCAAGACCTTGGGCGGTAAAATGGTCCTGGGGCATTGGCACAAATCCATTCTCTTCGACAGTCAATGATGGGGTAAGGTGCACCTCAATAACGGATCCCACCACTAGAACACTGCCGTTGGCGAGAAGGTGCTCTTCGTCGAGTCGAAGTCCGTAGGCGACCAAAGCCGAGGTGATGCGAGGTGCCCGAATGCGCTCAAAGGACTGCCAAGAAAGGCCTACGGAGTCGAGCTCGCTCTGACCCTCAGGATACTTGGCGCTGCACTGGTGAAGCTGCCTTGCTTCGAAAAGCTGGCCGGCAAGAAGATGAAAGCCAAAGGCCTTTTGCGCCCTGCAGTACCGCAGCCCTTGATGTTCGTCGGTAAGAGGACGAAACAGAAAACCCAGTTGGGGAGGGTTGGCGCTGACGTGAAGGGTTTGACTAAACACGGCCGCATTGGCAATGCCTTCGTGCGAGAGAGAAGTGAGCAGTCCGACCTGTCGGGGTCCGCTTAGGGAATTAAAGAACTGGGCCCGATAGCGCGGAGCCCATTGGGTCCATACGGCTTCGTTAATCATTAGGGGCGAAGGCTGCTCATGCCGCCGTCGACTCCCAGAACCTGGCCACTGATCCATGAATTGTCGAGCAAAAGAAGGCCGGCATGGGCTAAATCAGCCACTTGGCCGACGCGCTTTAAGGGGTGTCGTTCTGCCGCTGCCGCTGCACGGGCCTCGTTGCCGAGTATTTTATTGGCCAGTGGAGTATCGGTGATGGACGGGGCTATGGCATTAACACGCACGGCAGGTGCCCATTCTGCCGCAAGCGACCGCACAAGTCCTTCTACTGCGCCTTTTGCCATGGCAATGCTTGCGTGGTAGCTCATTCCCTGAGAAACAGCTACCGTGCTAAAGAGCAGGGCAGAACCTTGGGCGGCGCGAAGCGCTTTCTCGGCCTTCTGGAGCGATAAGGCAGCAGCAAGGGCATTGATTTCGAAGTCATTCCTAAAGTCTTCGATTTTATAACCCTTGAAGGGCTTTAGGTTGATGCTTCCGGGCGCGTAGACCAACCCGTCGAGTTCTTCGGGAAGCCCAGACCCGTCCCAGGTTACAATGTCGGCTTGAATTTCGCGAAGGTTGGCATGCGAAAAGTCGGCCGGCTGACGCGACAAGCCAAGGACGAAGTCTCCGCGCTGAAGAAGCAACTCGGCAAGGGCGCGACCGATTCCGCTGCGATGGCCAATTATAAAATATGTTTTCATAAAATCTCTAACACGCCTCGTGCTACTTTTGTTGAAACCCTAAACTTATACCATTGAACGCACTAAATCTAACCGCCGAATGGACCCTTAGCCATTGGCAGCGTGTCGCCCTGGGCGATGCGCAGCTGCAGCTTGCGCAGGCTGACCGAGAAGCCGTCGCGGCAAACCGACTTGTTTTGGATCGCGGTGTTGAAGAAGGTCGCATCGTTTATGGCGTGAATACGGGTTTTGGCGCCCTCTGCACCACGGCAGTAGAGCGGCAGGACTTGCAAAAGCTTCAACGCAACCTCATCATTAGCCATGCGGCAGGGTCGGGACCCTTGGCGGAGCCCGCTATTGTTCGATTGATGCTTGCAGCCAAGGCACGCAACCTAGCCCTAGGGCATTCGGGTGTTAGGCCAGAACTTTTGGATGCGCTGCTCGTCCTGGTCCAGGAAGACGCCCTGCCGGAGGTGCCTATTATGGGTTCACTCGGGGCTTCTGGTGACTTGGCACCCCTGGCGCACCTGTCGCTTGCCCTAATTGGAGAAGGCTTTGTGCACCATCGTGGCCAGCGCAAATCGGCAACTCAGTTTTGGGCGGAATTGGGCTTGACCCCGCAAGTACTTGAGGCCAAGGAGGGTCTTGCGCTTATTAACGGAACCCAGTTCATGCAGGCCGTCGGATTTGCCAGCGCAATCAAGGCTGCGGCAATAGCCCATTGGGCCGATGCTGTGGGGACCGCATCCCTTCTTGCCTACGACGGAATGCCCTCGCCCTTTGAGGAACGCGTTCATGCCCTGCGTCCGCACCATGGCCAGGTAGCGGTGGCGCGCAGCGTGCGCACTTGGGCCGAAGGTTCGCCCGGGTGGCACTACGGGAAAGCCCACGTTCAGGATCCCTATTCGTTTCGCTGCATGCCCCAGGTTCACGGAGCCAGCCGTGACGCTTGGAGCCATGCACTTGGGGTACTTCGCACGGAGTCCTGCTCGGTAACCGACAATCCTTTGATCTTCACGGATTCTGGTGATGGCGTTAGTGCCGGCCATTTTCATGGACAGCCCCTTGCTTTGGTTTTTGATTACGTCAAAATTGCCAGTGCAGAGTGGGGCAGCATAAGCGAGCGTCGCATCAACCAGCTCTGCCTTGGCAAGCGCGGACTTCCCATGTTTTTAGCCGCAGACAGTGGCGTGGAGAGTGGCCTTATGATAGTGCAGTATGCGGCAGCGGCCCTAGTGAGCCGCAACAAGCAGCGCGCAACCCCTGCAAGTGCCGACAGCATAGACAGCAGCGCCGGCCAAGAAGACCATGTTAGCATGGGTGCCAACGCCGCGACCGACCTGTACGAAGTTTTGGGGAACGTCGAGCGTATACTGGCCATGGAATGGCTTTGTGCAGTTCAGGCCTCAGAGCGCAGCGACCGCAACTTAGGTCCCAAACTCGAGGCCTTTAAAGCATCATTCCGTCGTGAATTTGCGGCTAGTCCAGGCGACTATTATGCCCACGAAGCCATGGAAGCAGCGCTGCATTTTGTGCAAACCCAGGCCATGGGAGGTCTCGACGAGGCTTTTTAGCCGCCCAATCGCTGGGCAAATGCCGTAACGGCATAAAGTCCGGCGGTTTCTGTCCTTAGTCGGTGGGGTCCGAGGTGCACCAAGGCAAATCCCTTTGATTGCGCAGCCGACACTTCAGACTCGGTGAAGTCTCCCTCGGGGCCAATAAAAACTGACCATGATGCTTCAGGATTGCTGCGGATCAATGGCGGTAGAAAATGAGAATCCGCGCCGTCCATTAAGGCTGCAATTGCTTTTTGCTCGCAGGTACAAGCCTCCAATGCTTGCTCAAAGGGAATGGGTCCACAGAGTAGGGGGAGCCTTCCCTTGCCGCTTTGCTTGCACGCTGCCTGCATGACGCGTTCCAGTCGGTCGAGCTTGAGCCTCCTTCGCTCCGAACGGGCGCATTCCAAAAGGGTAAGGGAATGCATGCCCATCTCTACGGATTTTTCCAGGAGCCACTCCAGGCGGTCGAGGTTTTTGGTCGGAGCCACATAGAGGTGAAAAGATCCCGAAACGGCGCCGTAGTGCTGCAGTTCGAGGGCATTAGCCACCATTGCGTCTCGCTTGTTGATGAATTGAATCGGACCTTCCCAGGCCGACCCCTCACCGTCAAGCACCCTTATGTGGTCGCCGTCAGAGAGCCTGAGCACGCTTCGAGCATGCCGGCTTTCTTCTTCATTTAGAATCAAATTACGGCCCTGCCTAAGTCCCCAAAAATGGTGCATTTAGGCTCCGATTTTGTCCTTGGACTGGGCCTTGGACTGCAGGTGGTTGGCAGCCACGTAGTCTATGATGTGGCCGGCTACGTCGATTCCGGTGACGGATTCTACTCCGCCCAATCCGGGAGAGGAATTGACCTCCATGATCAAGGGGCCACGGGCGCTTTGGAGCATGTCTACCCCCGCGACCATAAGTCCTAGGGCCTTGGCAGCCTTCACGGCCATGGCGCGCTCGCTTGCCTTGAGCTTGATGGGAATTCCCTGACCGCCGCCGTGCATGTTGCTCCTAAATTCTCCTTCGCGGCCTTGGCGTTTGTAGGCGGCGACCACCTTGCCTCCCACCACAATGGCCCGAATGTCGGCTCCTTTGGCTTCTTTGATGAATTCCTGCACCAAAATATTGGCGTCAAGGGAATAAAATGCCTCAATTACGCTACGCGCGGCTGTTTTGGACTCGGCTAAAACGACGCCTTTGCCCTGAGTGCCCTCCAAGAGTTTGACTACGAGAGGGGCTCCGCCTACTTCTTTAATCAGTGCGTCCACGTCAGAGGGCTGCTTGGCAACGGCGGTTCGTGGAATGGCCACTCCAGCTTTGGCTAGGATTTGAAGTGCGCGAAGCTTGTCTCGGGACCGCACCAAGGCAAGGCTGCTCACGGGCGTGAAAACCTGCTTCATCTCGAGCTGCCGGAGCATTGCAGCGCCATAAATGGTAATGGATGCCCCAATTCTTGGAATCACCGCATCAACTCCTTCAATTCGGTGGTCCCCGTAGTAGATGTCGAGCTCATTGGCAGAAAGAACCGCGTAGCTGCGTCCAATATTCATAACCTTGGCCTGGTGTCCGCGGGATTCCGCAGCCTCCACAAGCCTGCGGGTGGAGTAAAGATTGCGGTTGGCAGACAAAATAAGTATAATCATGGAGCGGCAGGACTTGGTGGGATGGTTCGCGAAAGGTACTTCGCTGAGGAGTTTCG
>NSIH01000002.1 GCA_002737315.1 Flavobacteriales bacterium | reverse complement strand
CCTAAGGTAGCGAAATTCCTTGTCGGGTAAGTTCCGACCTGCACGAATGGTGTAACGATCTGGGCACTGTCTCGGCCATGAGCTCGGTGAAATTGTAGTATCGGTGAAGATGCCGATTACCCGTAGTGGGACGAAAAGACCCCGTGAACCTTCACTATAGCTTAGTATTGACTTCGGATAATGGATGTGTAGGATAGGTGGGAGATAATGAAGCGTGGTCGCTAGGCTGCGTGGAATCATCCTTGAAATACCACCCTTCTGTTATTTGGAGCCTAACCCCGCAAGGGGGACAGTGCTTGGTGGGTAGTTTGACTGGGGTGGTCGCCTCCAAAAGAGTAACGGAGGCTTCCAAAGGTACCCTCAGCACGGTTGGTAACCGTGCGTAGAGTGCAATGGCACAAGGGTGCTTAACTGTGAGACCTACAAGTCGAGCAGGCACGAAAGTGGGGCATAGTGATCCGGTGGTTCCGCATGGGTGGGCCATCGCTCAAAGGATAAAAGGTACTCCGGGGATAACAGGCTGATCCTTCCCAAGAGCTCACATCGACGGGAGGGTTTGGCACCTCGATGTCGGCTCGTCACATCCTGGGGCTGGAGAAGGTCCCAAGGGTTGGGCTGTTCGCCCATTAAAGTGGCACGCGAGCTGGGTTCAGAACGTCGCGAGACAGTTCGGTCTCTATCTACTATGGGCGTTAGAAATTTGAGGGGAGCTGACTTTAGTACGAGAGGACCGAGTCGGACGCACCTCTAGTGTACCTGTTGTGGCGCCAGCTGCATCGCAGGGTAGCTATGTGCGGATGGGATAAGCGCTGAAAGCATATAAGCGCGAAGCCCACCCCAAGATGAGATTTCTCTTAAGGGTCGTTCGAGACTAGGACGTTGATAGGCTATAGGTGTAAAGGCAGTAATGTCATAGCCGAGTAGTACTAATTACCCGTGGATTCGAACCAGGATATATTTTATGTTGCTTCCAGTGTGTCAAATTAACCTTGTAAAAACATGGTGGTTATTGCAACGGGGATCACCTCTTCCCATTCCGAACAGAGTCGTTAAGCCCGTTTGCGCCGATGGTACTAGTACGCTGGGAGAGTAGGTCGCCGCCATAACTATACAAAAACCCCTGCATATGCGGGGGTTTTTTGTTTTTATTCACACCATATTTGCATCTATGAAATTACATTGCCGCTATAGCCCGATTCGCGCTGTTGCGGCTTTGCTTTTTTATGGAATTTTGGTTTCTTCGGGTAATGCTCAGGATCTCGATTCGCTGGTTGATTCTGGTGCATCAGACCCTTCGCTGCAGGATACGCTTAGGCCAAGGCCTGACCGGGTACAGGTTTGGCATTCAGGTTCATTTTTGGTTTCGCAGGCTGCTCTTGATAGGGTGATTAGCGTTCCGCTGGAATCGGGCAGGGTTCCTGTGAGTGCGCTTGGGTCTGCGAGCTGGGATTTTACTGCGGGATTGATTGGTGATTCTTGGGTTTCGGCAATACAAAGTCCGTTTGGCTTGGGTCATCGACTTCTTCGCGGTGATTTTGATCATTGGCGACTGAGGAAGGGTCCTTTGCCCATTGTGGATTGGCAGGGGGAATCAGCGCATGGTCGGGGTCAGGATTTTGGGGTTACGCTAAGTGCTTCGCCAACCTACTACAAGCATTTTTGGGTCGACTACCGTCGGCTTCAGATGACGGGCGGACTTGCTACTGAGGATCATTTTGGTGATCGCTTGCAAGCCGCATTTTGGGGTAGGGACTCCGCAAATAGGTATTGCTATCGAATGCAGGTCGAGTCTCAGGGCACCCAAGACGGGGAATCTGGTGGGATTGTCAATTCAGCGCAGCTTACCGATCCCTCGCAGTGGCAAGCTAATCGCGCTTTGGTGAATACGAGGTGGAGCAGTGTTGATCGCAGTACTCGGGGTTTTAGGACCCGCATGGAATTGCTTCAGTATTCTTCGCGGCTCGGAATTCGGCTTGACTATAGCTTCTCAGAATCGGGATTTGCTGGGCAAAGTGCAGGTGTTGACTCCCTTCAGTACCAATCCTTAGACCTACGGTTGGTCTCCAATAGATCGTTCTTGTGGTCAGAGCCGGGATTTAGAGGAATTGCCGAATTGGACGTTCTGCCTCGAATTCGCTCCTCGTGGTCACTCGGGCTTCGTACTTTTTCGGCCAGGAATTGGCAGGATAGCGCTTGGACGGACCGAACAGGAATTCCTGCATGGACTCCGGTGGGAACCTGGGAATGGAAGGGTCGTCAAAACGACCTTCGCCTGGACGGAGATCTTCTGGGTCAAAGCCTTTGGCTGCGCTACGACCGCAAGCGAGCGGAGTCGTCTTTCCTTCGTGTGGAGGCCCAAAGACGCTGGGCTCTTCCCTGGGAAGGGGATGCAGTGAATTTTGTGCAGCGCTTCAATACCCTGGTCCAGCTCCCTCTTGCTGTTTCGGCTAGTGCGCAGTTCAGTACGAGGGATCAGGTTTTGTCCTTGGATCAATGGGATTCACCCGCTTATGAGTGGACCCTTAGGCCAAGTTGGGCTGTTCTCGGTGCGAATTGGAATCCAAAAATTACCATGGGTCCATTGTGGACGGCTCAAGGCATGGTTCAACTTCGCTATGCCTCGACCAAGCAGCTGGCCATTGCCCCCGCCTTTGGTGAGGCCTTGATTTCTTATGAACGCAGGGTGAACAATAGGGGCTCCGGAATGACAGTCCGACTAGAATTTAGGGGTCAGGCATGGAGCGGTGGCTGGCTTCGGCCGGTATGGATTGCCGAAAAAGGGATTTTTGGTCGCTCCGAGGCAGAGGACTTGATGCCGGCCGGAGGGATGCTTCACGCTGCCGTCTCGGTTCAAATTGGCGAAGCCCAGATTGGCGTATTGGCCCAGAATGCCAACCAGGGATGGGTTCCCAATACGCTCTTTATTGCTCAAAACTACCCGGTCACACCGGCCTCGCTGCGCTGGTTCTTGCGCTGGCGAATGTTTGAGTAGAATCGATTAGAACGAGTTGTACTCGTCGTTTTCGCGAGGCTCTACGCGGTTCATCTTGGACTCAAAGATTGAATTATCGTCTACGCCTGAACCGGAACCCTTGGATCGGTAGCCTCCGGCGACAATATCGGAGAATCGGGCCATGCTGCTCTCGAAGCGTAGGCGAATGTTTTCTAGCGATCCGTTTCGGTGCTTGGCAATTATGAGCTCGGCTTGCCCGTCAGAAGGAGCTTGGTCGTCGTCCCATTCGTGGATTTTATAGTACTCAGGACGATAGATGAAGGACACAATATCGGCATCCTGCTCAATGGCTCCGGATTCCCTAAGGTCAGAAAGTAAGGGGCGCTTGGATCCGCCACGGGTTTCTACGGCGCGCGAAAGCTGCGAAAGGGCAATGACGGGTATGTCGAGCTCTTTTGCTATCGATTTTAGGGCTCGCGAAATAGACGAAATTTCTTGTTCACGGTTTCCGCCTGCCTTGGAATTGCCGGCAGTCATGAGCTGGAGGTAGTCAATAATAATTACTCCAATCTGGTGCTGGGAGACGAGGCGCCTGCATTTGGCACGAAGGTCAAAAATGCTCAGTCCGGGCGTGTCGTCAATAAACAAGGGAGCATCCTGAAGGCCTTTAACCTTGGAGGTCAGCTGCGCCCATTCCGTGGTATCAAGGTTTCCGCGACGAAGCTTCTCGGCGCCAATGCCTGTTTCTGACGAAATCATGCGCGTGATTAACTGAATGGAAGACATTTCAAGGCTAAAAAGGGCCACAGGAATTTTGTGGTCAAGGGCCATGTTTCGGGCCATGCTCAGGGCAAAAGCTGTTTTGCCCATTCCCGGGCGCGCGGCCAGAATGATGAGGTCGGAGTTTTGCCATCCGGAGGTTACCCGGTCCACTTCGCGAAATCCGCTTGGTACTCCCGAGAGTCCTTCTCGCTGGGAGATGGCAGAAATTCGATCCAGTGCCTGCTTCACCAGGTTTAGCGAAGACTCGTAGTTGCGCTTTAGATTTCCTTGCGAAACGCTGAACAGCGATTGCTCTGCGCTGTCGAGCAGGTCGAGAACGTCCGTAGCCTCGTCGTAGGCTTTTTCGATGAGTTCGTTGGAGATGCGAATGAGTTCGCGTTGAATGTGCTTTTGAACGACAATTCGAGCGTGGTACTCGATGTGTGCAGACGACGATACCCGGGTGCTAAGGTTGATGAGCTTGGATTCTCCGCCTACGCGTTCCAGGTTGCTGCCCTTGCGCAGCAGCTGAGCCACGGTTAAAATGTCGACCGCCTCCGAGGACCCAAACAAGTCCTTGATTGCCGAGAAAATTAACTGGTGCGACTCAAGGTAGAAGGTCTCGGGAGTAAGGATGTCAATGACTTTGGAAAGCGCATTTCGGTCGATCATGAGCGACCCGAGCACTGCCTCTTCGAGCTCCATTGCCTGGGGCGGAAGCTTGCCGCCGGCCATAGACAGGGACATAGTTCCTGCGGGCCTGCGTGCTGCCTGTCTAGGGATACTGGGTTGGTTTGCTTCCATGGGAAATGAAATTAGGCGTTCTCGTAAACGCCCATGCTGCTGAATTTCTCCATTCGAAGGGCCACTCGATCAATTGGATCTAAACTGCTCAGATCGCGATAGTGCTTGAGAATTTCGCTCTTGAGTGCAGCAAACATGGCCGCAGGATCTCGGTGAGCACCGCCCAGGGGTTCGGGTACAATGCCGTCGATGAGTCCGTTGGAGAGCATGTCTTTGGCGGTGAGTTTTAGGGCCTCTGCGGCAGTGGTTTTGTAGTCCCAGCTGCGCCACAGGATGGAGGAGCAGGACTCTGGGCTGATCACGGAGTACCAAGTATTCTCAAGCATAAGCACGCGGTCGCCCACGCCAATACCAAGGGCTCCTCCCGAGGCACCTTCGCCTACTATAATGCAAATCACCGGTACCTTGAGGCGGGTCATCTCCATGATGCTGCGGGCTATCGCCTCGCCTTGCCCGCGCTCCTCGGCCTCTAGGCCTGGGAATGCACCCGGCGTATCAATCAAGGTTACGATGGGGCGGCCAAACTTCTCGGCCTGCTTAAAAAGGCGCAGCGCCTTGCGGTAACCGTCTGGATTAGCCATGCCGAAGTTGCGGAGCTGCCGCATTTTGGTGTTAATACCCTTCTGCTGCCCAACGAACATGAAGGACTCGTTGTCAAGCCAGCCCCAGCCTCCGACCATAGCCTTGTCGTCTTTCACGAATCGGTCGCCGTGCAGTTCGGTAAAGCGCCCGCCCGTCATTGCCTCAATGTAGGCAAGAGTATAGGGGCGGTTGGGATGCCGACTTAGCTGTACCCGTTGCCAGGCAGTAAGGTTGGCAAAAAGCGCTCGGTAGGCATCATCTCGGTTGCCGCGGAGGCTGTCAATGGACTGTGCCATAGACACGCCAGTTTCAAGCTCAAGTGCCTCTGATTTGGCGATTTGCTCGTCAATATCGCGAATGGGGGCTTCAAAATCTAGGTATTCCATACTCGTGTGGTGAAGACTTCAAACCTACAACTTTTTGCCGCCAACCCTCTACGATGTGGATAACTTCACCCGGCGGCGACGCTGCATCCAGGCGTTGACCAAAAGCATGGATAGAACCACGGCAAATCCGCCATAAAAGAGAGGGGGCATGGCTTCTGAAGACCCAAAAATTAACAGGGCAAGAAGAATTCCGTAGATGGACTCCATGGAAATACTAAGTACCACCGTGAAGGGACTCAAGTAGCGCATAATGCGCACGGACTGCACAAAAGCAAAGGCAGTGCAAAAGCTTGCAAGAATAACAATGTAGATCCAGTCACTCGTTGTAGGGGCGGCTAAAGTGTCCATTAAGTTGGCGCTTAGGAGCAGATATAGGGAAAGTCCACCAAAGCCCGCTAGCAACTCGTAGAACGAAATAGAGGTGGAGTCCATTTGGCGCACAATGCGGCCGTTGAGGACCGAAAAAAGGGCAGAGAGCACCGAGCTAATAAGCCCAACCGCTATGGCAAGCCCTTGGCCTTGGGTGGCGCCCACCACCATGAGTAGGCCCAAGAGCACTCCGAATCCCAAGCCTACCTCGCTCCATTGGAGGTGTCGTTTGAAGAAGATCGGCTCGAGAAAGGCGGCAAACAGGGGCCCAGTGGAGAGGCAGGCCAGGGTAAGCGAAACATTAGAAAGCTTGATGGCAGCATAAAACGTAACCCAATGCACCATCAGTATCAAGCCATTGAGGCAAAGAAGGAGGCCTAGTTTGCGGGACGGAATTCCTTGAATACGGTTCTTGCTAAATTGCTGGTAGGCCAATAAAAACAGGATGGCGAGCAAAATTCTATGCCAAACTAAATCCAATGCTCCGACAGAAATTAAGCGCCCTAGGATTCCTGTAAAACCCCAAATGAGCACGATGAAGTGCATCCAGGCGTAGTGGACGCCGACGGGATCCTGGTCGTTGGGGCGCAGAAGCGGCATGGGGTAAAACTAAGGGCAGCCTAAGCTATTTTGGAGCCCGCAGGTAGAAGAGGTAGGTGAGACCGGCAAAAACGATGTTGGGAAGCCAAATTGCCAAAAAGGGCGGAGTATTGAGGGCCATCATGCTCATGCTGCCAAGCTGCATTAAGAAGATGTAGACCACTACGCAGATTAGCCCGAGGGCGATCGGGGCGCCGAGACCCCCTCGGCGCTTTGCTGACGACAAAGAGAAGGCCATGACCACCAGAATGAACATCGAAAAAGGATAGGCCGTTCGGCGGTACCATTCCGCATCGTGCCACACCACGGCCTCGGACCCACTGAGGCGCTCCTGGGCGAGGAAGACCCGAAGTTCCGGGGAGGTCATGGTTTCGGTCCGCCTTTGGTCGGGATTAAGGAGGGTGGGCTTGAAGGCAAAGTTGGAGTCTAAAGTCCGCCCAAGTTCTAGGGTGCTGAGGCCATTGGCCGCGTAAACACGGCGGTTCCAGTTGTCGAGCTTCCAGCCTTGGCTGAGGCTGTCGTAGCGAAGGTAGTCGCCGCGAAGTTTGCTAATTAGTTTGCTTCCATCAAAAACTTCGTAGCTAAAGTGGTAGCCGGCCTGCCGCTCGGGGCTCCAGGTTTCGAGGTAGATGTAGTGCCCTGGGAGAATTTGCCGGTGTATGTTGATGGGGCGTTTGGGCGCGATGTCTTGCACGTAGCGGTCCTCAAATTCCAGGCGTGCAATGTTGCTTCTTGGGACCACAAAATGGCTGAGCAGCATCATAAGACAAAAAACCATTCCGGCTCCAAGGGCAAAGGGTCGAAGTAAGCGGTTAAAGGGGAGTCCGCCCGACAGAATAGCCATGAGTTCAGAGCGATTGGCCAGGCGTGCCGTGGCATAAACGGTAGACAAAAAGAGGATGAGCGCACAGAATGTCGAGCCGTAGTAAAGCATAAAGTGGCCGTAGTAGTGCTGGATGGCGTAGCCTATGGTGATGCCTTGGCTTAAAAAGTTGTCAATTTTTTGAGAAATGTCAAAGACCACGGCGATGGCCATGATTAGGGCCATAAACAGGGCATAGGTGCTCAAAAACTGGCCAAGCAGGTAGCGGTCGATGCGCAGCAGTTTGAGCTTCATGAGGCTTTGTATTGGGGCAGTCTTAGTGTAAACAACTATAAACGCTTGGAAAGCTGCGGAACAAGCTGGTCCTTCCAGGGCCGGAAGCTGCCGTCGGCAATTCGCAGCCGTGCTTGCTCGACCAAGGCCAAATAAAAGCGCAAATTGTGCTGCGAGGCGATTTGGCGACCCAGGGCCTCGTCAGCGCGGAACAAATGGTGCAAGTATGCCTTGGTAAACCGCGAATCAACGGCAGAGTCTCCTTGGGGATCCAGAGGGCTGAAGTCGCGCGCCCACTTGGCGTTGCGCAGATTGATGGTCCCTTCGAGGGTGAAAATCTGACCGTTGCGGCCATTGCGAGTGGGCATGACGCAATCAAACATGTCAACGCCAAGAGCGATGGATTCCAGCACATTGGCCGGAGTCCCTACCCCCATGAGGTAGCGCGGGCGGTCTTCAGGCAGGATGGCGCAGACCTCGGCTGTCATAGCATACATTTCATCGTGGGGTTCGCCCACACTTAAGCCTCCGATTGCATTGCCCCATGCATTTTTGGAGGCAATAAATTCGGCGGATTCTTTGCGCAGATCCGAGAAGGTCGAGCCCTGAACGATGGGGAAAAGCGCCTGCTCGAAGCCATACTTGGGTTCGGTTTCGCGCCAGCGCAAGAGGCAGCGGTCCAGCCACCGGTGGGTGCGCTCCATGGCCTCGCGGGCGTAGCCTTGGTCCGCAGGGTAGGCAGTACACTCGTCAAAGGCCATTGCGATATCAGCGCCAATGCTGCGCTGCACGTCCATGACTGATTCTGGCGAAAAAAGATGGCTGCTTCCGTCGATATGCGATTGAAATTTAACCCCATCTTCTCGGATTTTGCGCCGGTCTTTGAGGCTGTACACCTGATATCCTCCGCTGTCGGTCAGCATCGGCCCGGTCCAGGTAGTGAACGAGTGAAGTCCGCCGGCCATTTCAATGATTTCGGTTCCTGGCCTGAGGTAGAGGTGGTAGGTATTGCCTAAAACGATGTGGGCTTTGATGTCGCTCGCCAGCACGTCAGGGCCTAGTCCTTTGACGGTCCCCTGGGTGCCCACCGGCATAAAAATCGGGGTGGGAACCACTCCGTGGGCGGTGTGGAGCAGGCCACTTCTCGCAGAAGATTGGGAGTCTTTGGATTTGATTTCAAATTGCACCTTCCAAAGGTACGGCGCCTGTTCTTGGACTACTTTTGCAGCTCTAATGAGTGCGTGGTTTGAACAAGTAGTGCCCTGGTTGATGAGCCCGATCGCGTCAGCCATTTTGATCGGCTCTGCATTGACTTCCCTGCTTTCATTGGCTCTTCTTGTCTATGCTTCGCGCGGACTTTGGTCGCTGAACACCCAGACTGAAGGTCAGGATTCCACGCCGCTCAAGGATTTGGCCTTGCTCGTGGTAGGCCGAAACGCCGCGAGCCGTTTTGAAGAATGGATTGAGGCTTTTGCCGGCGCCGAGCTGCCTGCGCAGGTAGAGTTGGTGGTCATAGACAACCAAAGCGAGGACGATACGGCGCAACGAATCGAATTTTTAAGACTTAAGTACCAATGGCTTAAAGTAGTAACGGTACCGCACAGCAATCGGTTTTGGCGCACCCGCAAGCTGGCTATGACCCTTGGCATCAAGGCTACGAAGTGCACTTATGCCGTATGGGTGGACGCTGCGACCATTCCGCCAAAGAATTTTACCCCATGGCTGGGCGATTTGACGCAGCCTCTCTTGGACCTCGAAACCTCTTCGGTTTGGGGCCCGGTTCAGGTGGTGGAGGCCAACCAGTTTGCCCGAATTCCGATGCATGCAGGCCAGCTTTGGGCTTGGCTTCGCCAGCATACGGGCGGACTCCCGACTTCCATGGTGCCTGTCAATCTTGCCTTTCGCAGCAACGACTTTATGGAGCTGAAGGGCTTTCAAGACAGCATGCACGTGGACGGTGGCGAAGGGGAGCTGCTCTTGACCCTGCTCCGGCAGCGCGGTCGCTCGGTATTGGCAGACAGTGCAACCATTGCCCGTCGGGGCGGAATTGAACGGGATCCCAAGCTGCGTGAAGTGCGGGCATCTTCAGAGCAAAGTGCATTGCTTTTGGGATTTTTTGGTTTGTTTTTGACTGACCTCGCCGGATTGCTGGTAATGGCCATTCTCGGCGGACACGTGGTTCTCGTTCAAGCCGCGGGTCTGGACCCCTTGCGCGATTTCATGCGCGATCAAGCATTTTTTGCCGCAGGCTCCTGGATTGCGCTTCACGCTTATGTTGGGGCGGTGCTCTTGGTACACTCCTCCCGGTTCGGTCACTGGTCTGACGCGCTGCGCATGCCCCTCTGGCTTCGGCTTGACGCGGTCCGCCGACGCATACCCAAGCAGGACCCCATGAGCAAACCCTTTTGGAAGGGTTAATGGACTCCTCGATGTTCCCCTTTTTGTCAGAATCGGCTAAGGCTAAGCTTTCATTGCTGCCGGATCTCTATGCCCACTGGAATGCGCAAATCAACGTAGTTTCTCGCAAAGACCTCGACAACTTATGGGAGCGTCACATTCTCCATTCCCTTGCCCTTGGCCAGGTTCTTCCCTTAAGGGCTGGCCTGAGGGTTGCCGACATTGGCACCGGAGGCGGATTCCCTGGAATTCCCTTGGCCATTGCCTTCCCAGAAGTGGATTGGGTTCTAGTGGATTCCGTGGCAAAAAAGATTAAGGTGGTGCAGGCTATTGCTGATGCATTGGAATTATCGAACGTCCGTGCTGTTTGGGGTCGGATGGAAGCAGTGAAGGGACCCTTTGATTTAGCGGTGACTCGGGCCGTAGCGCCTGCAGGAGAATTAAAGCGTTGGATGAAGGGCAATTGGTCTTCCAAACCCAGTACCGCCCTTTTTGCACTTAAGGGCGGCGACCTTAGCGAAGAGCTTCGCGGCATTCGCCACCGAATTCACTCATTGAGTCAGTGGCTGCCTGGGGAATTCTACGAGACGAAGGTCGTCGTGGAATTGCCTGCCTAATTAAGTAACTAGCTACTGGTTACTAGCAACTAGTTATCCCAAAAACGGGTAGCGGTAGTTCGATGGCGGTACGAGAGTTTCCTTAATCGTACGCGGTGAAACCCAGCGAAGTAGGTTCAAAATTGACCCTGCTTTGTCGTTGGTCCCTGATCCGCGTGCACCGCCAAAAGGCTGCTGGCCTACCACAGCTCCGGTGGGCTTGTCGTTGACATAGAAATTACCGGCGGCAAAGGCCAAACGGCGGGTTGCCTCGTCTACGGCATACCGATCGCGAGAGAATACCGATCCGGTCAACGCGTACTCTGAAGTTCGGTTGATGAGGTCCAAGGTTTCGCTCCATTGGGCATCTTCGTAAACAAAAATGGTAAGGAAGGGGCCAAAAATTTCTTCGCACATCGTGCGAAAGTTCGGATTCGTCGTGGCAACTACCGTGGCTTCGATAAAGTAGCCCTTGGATTTATCGTGTCCGCCGCCGATTAGCAATTCCGCGTCTTTTTGACTTTTTGCATAGTCGATGAAGGAAACAATTTTGTCGAAGGAGCGCTCGTCAATCACCGCCGTTATGAAGTTGGACGGATCCCCTGGGCTGCCCATCTTAAAGCTTTTCACGTCGTCAACCAGGTGCTGCTTTACCTGAGGCCAAATGCTGGCAGGCACATAGGCACGAGAGGCTGCCGAGCACTTTTGTCCTTGGAATTCGAAGGCCCCTCGGCTCATGGAGGTGGCGACTTCGGCTGCATCCGCAGAAGGGTGGGCAAGAATGAAGTCTTTGCCGCCCGTTTCGCCGACAATGCGCGGATAGGCCTTGTATCGGTCGATGTTTGCGCCGACCTCCTTCCACAGATGCTTGAACACACTGGTTGAACCGGTGAAGTGCAGGCCAGCAAAGTCAGGATGCTTAAAGACGAGATCACCCACGAGTGCACCGTCGGTATAAACCAGGTTAATTACTCCGTCGGGAAGGCCCGCTTTGCGAAAGATTTCCATGATTACCCATGCCGAATAGATCTGCGTATCGGCAGGCTTCCACAGTGCCACGTTGCCCATCAGAGCGGGCGCAGAGGGAAGGTTTCCGGCAATTGCCGTGAAGTTGAAAGGCGTAACGGCCAGGATGAATCCCTCAAGAGCACGGTACTCCATGCGGTTCCAAATTCCGGGCGAGCTCTCCGGCTGCTGGGCGTAGATTTCGATCATGAACTGCACGTTAAAGCGCAAAAAATCGGCGAATTCGCAGGCCGCATCGATTTCGGCTTGGTGCACTGTTTTGGACTGAGCCAGCATGGTTGCCGCATTGATTTTGTCGCGGTAGGGCCCACTCACGAGGTCGGCCGCGCGCAAGAAAATTCCGGCGCGTTCAAACCAGGGCATGGACGACCAAGAGGCGTGGGCGGCCAGCGCAGCCTCAATGGCTTGCTCGACATGCTCCTTGCCTCCCCAGTGGTAGCGGCCAATTACTCGCTGGTGGTCATGGGGCGGACGGCATTCCCGAAGGCTTCCGCTTCGGACCTCTCGGCCCCCGATAAACATCGGAATATCCACTTCTTCGCCCAGCATCTTCTCGTAGGTCTTCAAAAGTCGGCCGCGTTCTGGGCTTCCGGGTGCATAGCTCAGTACCGTCTCATTGACGGCCTTGGGTACAGAAAACAGGGCGTTAGGCATGGGTCTTGGGTGTTTTTTGGCAGAATGAATCGACAAATTCCAGTTCAAAGGTCGGTGATGTGGGTCGGTTCGCGCAGAAACTCCAAAACCTCACCGGTGCGCGTGAGGCGCAGGGCATGGAGTCCGCCTCCTCTCCAGCAACCCGTGTCGATGCACCAGGCGTTCGCTGCCGGATAAAACCTGGGAATCTCTGGCATTTGAATTACGTGGCCAAAAATTTGAAGTTTGCCGACATTTTTGAGCGCCGACCGGTTATGAAGTACCGACCGAAGATTGGCCGCTATAAAGGGATCTCGGGCATGCAGTGCAATCCCCGCATGGGTAACCATGACGTACTTGTTTTCCCACTTCAGGGGCAATTGGTGCATCCACTCGATGGTTTTTTTCAGGGAGATTCCACGCTTTAACAAGTCTTTTTTAAACCGCGCAAAAAAAGCCGGCTCCGGTAGAACGGGGTTGTCGTGGGCATCCACCATCATTTGCTCGTGGTTTCCTCGCACTACAAACACGCTGTAGGGATATTCCGTTTGTAGCTCGCGAACGTATTCTACCACCCTAGCAGACTTTGGTCCCTTGTTGACCAGGTCTCCAACAAAAATTAAAAATTCGTCGTGAGGATTCCACCGCGCGCGCACTAACGCCTTTAGGGTTCTGGAGCACCCATGCACGTCGGCAACGACCAAGAGGTTCACGGCAAAAATCCTAGGCGTTGAGCATCACTGGCATAACCAGCATCAGCAAGTCTTCTCCGTCTTCACTGGGGCGGTCCGGAAAGAGCAAGCCAGCGCGGTTGGAGGCTGAGAATTCCCATACCAGAGAGCTGCTGTCAATGTTGCCCAGCATTTCGACGATAAATCGGCTGTTAAAACCAATTTCGAGGTCGCTCCCCTCGTAGCTGCAGGCCAAACGCTCGTGGGCCTTATTGGCAAAGTCCGGATCTTCGGCGCTAATAAATAGCTCGTTGCCAGCCATCTTAAGGCGAATCTGGTGCGTAGTCTTATTGGCAAAGAGGCTCACGCGCTTCACGCTGCCGGTAAAGGCTCCACGGTCAACGGTCATGCGGTTGGGGTTATTCTTGGGAATAACGCCCTCAAAGTTGGGGTACTTACCGTCAATCAGGCGGCAAGTGAGCGTAACACCGTCGTAGGTAAATTGGGCATTTTGCTCGGTGTAGCGTATCTCCACGAGGTCGTCGTTGGTTCCAAGCGTTGCCTTGAGCAGGTTCAAAGGCTTTTTGGGCATAATGAATTCTGCCGTCTGGGGCGCTGCGTAGTCGCTGCGGCGGTAGCGTACAAGCTTGTGCGCGTCGGTGGCCACAAAAGTGAGTCCGTCGGGAGCGAGCTGAAAGAAGACGCCACTCATCACGGGCCGAAGATCGTCGTTCCCCGCAGCGAAAAGAGTTTTTGCAATTGCGGTATTGAGCACATGAGCGGGAAGTTCCACCGTTACCGAGGCCTCAACTTCAGGCGCTTTGGGGTATTCCGACGCGTCGATGTAGGAAATCGCATACTTGCCAGAATCGCTGCTGACCTCTAAGCTGTGGGCGCTTGGATTGAAGGTAAAGGTCAAGGGCTGCTCGGGGAAGCTCTTGACCGTGTCTAGGAGCATACGTGCAGGAATGGCGGCCGTAGCATCGGATTCAGACGCCACTTCGAGGGTGGTCGTCATGGTGGTCTCAAGGTCTGAGGCAGTTATAGTGAGCTTATTGGGCTCTAAAACCACCAGAAGGTGGTCGAGGATGGGCAGGGTATGGTTGGACTGAATAACGCCCGAAACCGTCTGTAGTGCGCGGAGTAGTTGTCCGCTGGAAACGATGAACTTCATACTGCAAAGTAATTACCTCGAAGCACGCAAAGCGCGAGAACTTTTCAACAGGTGTTGAAGACCGAATCGCTGCACTAAAACCATGCGTCCGTCCTCCAAAAACGCATAAAAACGGTTCGGATCGAATTCTTGCGGACGACCGTCGTCATCAACCGCTTCAGGGTCGGCGGGAACGTGGTAGAGAACCATAGTATTCACGGTGCCATCACTTCGCCGGATGCTCAAACGGACTCGAGGCAGGAGTGCCTTTAGGCTGTCTTGCCGGGAGTAGGCCAGGTCAGAGGGAATAATAACGCCCTCGTACTGGCTTGCATACACGGCCTTGATCAAGGCTTGAACCGCCATTCCGTCTGTGGGTTCCGTCTTGCCTTTGGAATTTAGAATCCAGGTTCCCCCCTGCTGCTCGAGCGAGAAGTTTGCGGCGGAGGAGTCCGAGTATTCGATGCTCAAGGCCTCCACGGCTTCGGTGCTGGTCCATAGTATCCGGTGCCGCCACAGGTCGTCGCGCAAGAAGAATCGACTGCTTAAAAACCCATTAAAGCCAGGGATATGAACGGCCACCGGGCGACCAAAGCCGTCGCGCAAAAAGTAGGTGCCGAGCATGTCGGGGGTTTCCGTGCCCACCGTGAAGGACTTTAGGATGCTACCGCCTGCTGAAACCTCCACGTGCGTTCCGTAGACCGACATGGCCGACAGAATATTGGTGGTGGCGGCATCGGGCGCAAATCCGCGCAGCCTTATGCGGTACAGCGTTTCAAGCAACACCTCAATGGCGTCTGGGCGTGCTGGGTGGGCGCCGTTGATCAACCAAATTCCCGACTCGCGCGTGAGAATGGCGGTGTCTGGGCTGCGGTTCCAGAGAACAATTCGGTCAATGGATGCGGTGTCGGCTATGGCAAAATCGTAGGCTTCGGGGCTCAGGTCGTCGTTGCTTTGGGACTCGCGCAAAATCAAGAAGGCCACCAAGGCCACAAGGGCGAGGCCAATAAATACCGAAAGGCGAAAGAAGGGTTTGAACGTAGATTTCATAAATCAGAATTTTCGCGGCCAAATCGGCGCTGGCGAAGTTTGCGGTATAGGGCGTGCAGCAGCAGCACCAATGCAATGGGGGCCACCGAATTTAGGCTTTGAAAAAATACTGCGCGCTCGTCCACCTTGGGCCGATCCAGCAGGCGCAGGCTTACGTCTCTACCGCGCACCGAAATGAGGCCATTTCCTTCGAGCAGGTAGTCCATTGCATTGAGTAGAAAGTCTGAATTGCCGAACTGCTGGCCGGTGTATTGGTCGTAGCCCAGGGGGAGGGGGGCACCCCGAGGAATATCGTTCCGAATGATGTTGCGTTGGTTTTTTCCTACGTCTCCGTCGCCAATAATCAGAAGCTTAGCGTCTTTGGCCGCAAGCGGAGGGGCAGGAAGCTCGGTCTTGGGAACCATGCGGTTGGCATAGTAGGAGGGCAGCGGGCCTTCAAGCAGCAGGGCAGTCGCCAAGGGCCCTTCGTTGAAAAGGCTTCGAATCGGTTCGTTGTAGAGCTCCGCCAGACTAACCTGAGTTGGGGCGGGGCGGCGGCGAGAATAGGGCGAGGTTTGCAGCAGAATCGTCTTTTGAACTCCTGGTACGCGGATGGTGTCCAGCGTGGTTCCAAATTCGTAGCGCACCGCATTCAGGTTTTTTACAATGGGATGCTCCGATTGTGGAAGCATCAAGGGGAAGTATATCCAGGGTCGCACCGAGCGCTGGTCGTTGATTCCGGCGCAGACAAGGTCGGTGGCAAGGGAGGTATTTACCCGAGCACCGTAGGTGAAAAGCAGTCCGTTGAGGCCAATGAAGTCCAGCTGCGGGTAGGCTAGGAATTCCGAGGCAAAGCTCAGCGAGTCCATTTCGGCATGAACGGCCTCAATCATCCAAACGGCTCGACCGTTGTTCATTAGGTATTGGTCGAGCAGCCACCGGTCAAGTTCGGTAAAGGACTCTCGCGGCTTGGCCATGACAATGCCGTCAAAGCTGTTGAGCCGCCGGGCCTGCATGGCAATAGAGGGCTCTCCTGTGCTGCTGTCAATGGGCAGTTCGCGCATGTTGAAGCGTGTTACCTCGTAGCTTTTGCGCAGGTTGAGCTCTAGTGCAGCCGTTTGTATGGCGGCCAATTCGCCATGCCCTTCAATAAATGCCACCCGCTTGCGTTCGGTTTGTATGAGGCCTCGCAGGGCTGCCGCAAGGGAGTACTCAAGGTTTTGAATGCTGGCATTAATTTGGGCTTCAGGGGCCTGGGCAAACTGCTCCAGCAGCAGCGAAACCGGCCATTGGCGCTCGTTGTAGCTCACTACAGCTCCGGGAAAAATCTGCTGCGTCTTCACGCCGTCGGCCTCTTGAATTTCAAGCTGAATCGCTCCGAGGCCCAGGTTTTGAAGCTGGGTATAGGTATCCCTGCGAACCTGAGGATTGGAGTTCTCCGACGGGTTAATGAGCTCATAGCGGACCTTGCCGTTACGGGCGCGGAACTCGTCGAGCAGCCTTATCGTCTCGGCCTGGAGGCGCTGGAATCCCGAAGGAAAGTCACCCTCGAGGTATACCGTGACGAGCAAGGGCTCCTTGACCTGGCTCAGAAGGTCTTCGGTGGCATCGCTCAGGCTGTAGCGCTGGTCGGCAGTGAGGTCGAGGCGCAAAAAAATGGGCCTGAAGGTACTTAGAGCCACTGCCGCGAGGGCTAGCCCGATGGGCATGGCCGTACGGAAGTTTTTCAGAGGCTCGAGCAGCAGTCGTGCTCCGGCCAAAAAGGCCGCGGTGAGTCCGCCAAAATAGATTAGGTCGTTGGCGTCAATTACGCCCCTGCTCATCGAGGTGTAGTGCTCGCTAATGCCCCACTGCAGCAGGTAAAGTCCGCGATTGGCAAGACTGGGAAGGTCCACAAAAGCATCGAAGCCGGCGTACATGGCAAGGCTGCCCGAGGCTCCGCCCACAAAGGCAACGATGGAATTGTCGGTGCTCGCGCTGAACATCAGCGAAATAGCCAAATAGGAACCCCCTAAAATCAGAAGTCCCAAGTAGGACCCGGCGGTACTGCCCAAGTCGAGGTTGCCCACGGGATTCCCTAAAACATAGAGGGAAGCGGCGTACAATAGGGTTGGTAGCAGGGCAAGGACGAGCAGGGCCATGCCGGCGAGCCACTTTCCCAGCACAATGTTCCAGGTGCTCAGGGGTTTGGCACGGAGCCAGTCCAAGGTTCCGGCGCGCCGTTCTTCGGCCAGCATGCGCATTGCTAGGGCGGGAATCAGGAACAGAAATACCCAAGGCGAGAGCATAAAGAGTCCGTCCAGTTGGGCGTAGCCGCTGTCGAGCAAGTGAAAGCTCCCGGGCATAAGCCATAAAAAAACGGCATTAAGTCCGAGATAAACGCTTAAAACAAGCACCCCCGTGGCTGACTGAAAGAAGGAGGCGAATTCGCGGCGGGCTAGACTGAGCATGGATGTTCCGTAATGAGGTCGCAGGACCAAGCGCGCGCGGGAGCGTCGAACCAAGCCTTTAACGTGGCCCAAATTTCGACAAAAGTGGCCGATTGGCGATAGCCTTCGAGAAAATCCTCATTTTCCCATTGGCTGTAGGTAAAATAACTACCGTCCTGGGCCCGCAGCCACTGGGCGCTCAGGCATCCGGCTTGCTCGGCTACGATGCGGATTTTTTGCGCAACATAGGCTTCAAATTCCACGCGGTGCGGCAAGGCAACCTGCAGGTGAACGATGCGGGTCAGTGGGCGCGAACCGCTCACAGGGCACGGAGTTCTATGGCGTCTCCGGCCTGGACTCCAAGGAGACGGGCGGCCGCAAGGGCCTTGTCGCCGCTGCCCTCGTTCATTCCGATTTCAAGGTAGCCGTAGCGGTTGTACCTAAAGTACAAATCTCCTGCGGTGAGCCGGTTGAGACCCCACCATTTACTTACTTTTTGCCCGCGGATGCTCGTTTCAATCGGCCGAGAATGCGACCAACGCTGAATCCATTCTTGGTCTGCGTCGGTTACCAGCTGGCCAAAGTGGTCTACAAACTGCACGTGAATAAGGGCGCTGTTCTCGCTGCGGACTTCAGGGTGGAGTGTGGCTCTACGAGCCCAGTCGCTTGCTGGGGGGCCGAGCAGGCTGGGGCTGCCTCCGTCGAGAAGGTGCGCCGCCGCAGCGGCTAGTAATGCCTCTGCGCTAGTGCAGTCCAGTCGGTTTTTAAGGTCGATCAGAATTAGAGAACTTGGCTGAAGGTCCGGCCGCAGCATGGAGAACAGTCCATTGTCAAGGCCCAAAAAGTGCTGACCGTCTAAAAAGCAATAGATCAGGGGCGTTTCGGGCCAAAAGATGCTGTTCACTAGCACAAGGTGAATGCTGCCCGCAGGAAAATCTCGGTAGGCTCCGCGCAGAATGTAAGCGGCCTCGTTAAGGTTGCCCGCCTGAATGCTGTGGGTCAAGTCTACGACCGGGGCTACCGTGCCGGTTTGGAGCATTTCGCCATAGACACGTCCGCGCAAGCCGGCGGCGTTGGGATCGCGCCAACCGTAGTCGGTGGTGAGGGTGATGACGGCCATAGATGTACCTTTGAAGCTGTAAAAGTAATGGAGCGCACCGTCCAACTCGATGACGTCGACCCCCGAGTTCTGTACGGGGAGCAGAATGCCCTGATGCGACAGCTGGAGTCCTATTATCCCAAGCTGAGTATCGTGGCTCGCGGCGACCTTATAAAATTCAACGGATCCCCCGAAGACATTAGTGTTTTTGAAGAAAAACTCGACCTGCTCCTTCGGCACGTTCGCAAGTTTAACGTACTAACCTTGCCCCAGATGGAGCGCATTGTGCTCGACGACAAAACCTCTATTTTGAAGGGAATGAGCGAGGGCGACTTGGTCATTGTGCACGGCGTCAACGGCCACGTCATCAAGGCGAGGACCGCCAACCAGCAGCGCATGGTGGATGCGGTCGGGGCCAACGACCTCACTTTTGCCATGGGTCCCGCTGGAACCGGCAAAACCTACACGGCCGTGGCTTTAGCCGTTCGCGCCCTCAAAAACAAAGAAGTCAAACGGCTCATACTCACGCGCCCCGCCGTGGAGGCCGGAGAGTCCTTGGGTTTTTTGCCCGGAGACATGAAAGAGAAGCTGGACCCTTACATGCAGCCGCTCTACGACGCCCTGCGCGACATGATTCCGAGCGAACGCCTCCTGCAGTACCTCGAGAATGGAACCATCGAAATCGCTCCCCTCGCCTACATGCGCGGACGCACTCTGGATCGGGCCTTTGTGATTCTTGACGAGGCCCAAAACACCACGGCTTCGCAGATGAAAATGTTTTTAACCCGCATGGGACCGTCGTCAAAATTCATTGTTACCGGCGATCCTTCGCAGACCGACTTGCCGCCGCGTGCAAGTTCGGGGCTTCCCAACGCCTTGAAGCTCTTGGCCAATGTGGAGGGTATCGGACGCGTGGTTTTGGACGGCCGCGACGTGGTCCGTCACCCCTTGGTGCGCAAAATAATTGCTGCCTACGACGACGAAGGGCAACGCGATCAGGCAGCCGTTGCATCCAAAGCACCCAAGCTCGAGAACCGTCCGCCAGAACCTACTAATCCATAAACTATGGCCCTGCTCCATTCTGAATTTCAATTTACCGGCCAGCAGTCCGTCTACCATGGCAAGGTGCGCGACGTCTACCGCCTATCGAGCGGACTTTTAGTCATGGTCGCCTCAGACCGAATTTCTGCTTTTGACGTGGTGCTGCCTCAAGGCATACCGCACAAAGGGCAGGTTCTGAACCAGATGGCGGAGCACTTTCTCAAGGCGACCGAAGACCTTGTGCCCAACTGGCGCTTGGCAAGCCCCGATCCCGTGGTCAGCGTAGGCCTTGCAGCAGAGCCTTTTAAGGTCGAAATGGTGGTCCGCGGCTACCTCAGCGGCCATGCCTGGCGCACCTACGCCTCGGGCGGCCGAGTGCTTTGCGGAGTTTCCTTGCCAGAGGGCCTTAAGGAGTCCGACCGACTCCAAACTCCCATCATCACGCCGACCACCAAGGAGGCACTGGGAGCTCACGACCAAGACATCAGCCGCGAGGAGATTTTGGCGCAGCGAATCGTTAGCGAGGAGCACTACACTCAGCTTGAGGCCTTTACTTATGCCCTTTACGAGCGCGGCCATCAAATGGCCCTGGAGCGCGGACTTCTTTTAGTAGATACTAAGTATGAATTTGGACTGCTTCCCGACGGACGGGTGGTGCTTATCGACGAAATACACACTCCCGATTCCTCGCGCTACTTTTATGTAGAAGGCTTTCAGGAGCGCCAGTCGCGGGGCGAGGACCAGGTACAGCTCAGCAAGGAATTCGTTCGCCAATTTCTCATCTCCGAAGGTTTTCAGGGCAAAGAGGGCCAGTCCATTCCAGAATTGACCGACGAATGGGCCCTGGACGTATCGAAGCGCTACATTCATCTCTACGAGCTCCTTACGGGCAAAACCTTTGAGCCGGCCTCTTCGATGGATGCAGAGGGCCGAATTTTATCCAATGTGGAGAACTACCTAAAATCAGTTCAAGTATGATCAGGATTCTTCTGTTCGGGGCCTTAGTGATGTTTAACGCCTCCAGTGCTTTGGCCCAATTTTCCAAGGGATTGACGGCGGGCTACCACCTGGCTGATCTGCGCATTAGCTTCAATCCACTGGTTGATCCCACCTTTACGCCCATGGCTTCAGGTCGCGGAGGCTTTCACGTAGGCGGATTCACCCGTGCCTCTGCCGGACTGCTCTACCTTCAGCCCCAAGTTTGGCTTACGGGGCTCAACCAGCAGCTGCTCCTGCAGGACGGCAGCGTCACGCCCAATATTGTGGAATGGTCCATGCTGAGATTGGATCTTCCCGTTGAAGTGGGAGTGAAGCTCGGTCCACTCTTTGGATTTGTGGCCCCAATTTATTCTCTTGCATTGAGCGAGGTTGGCGGACTAGGACTCGTTCAGGCCGGAACCGGCAGCTGGGGAGGCCAAGTAGGTTTGGGTTTAAAGCTTGGACCGCTTCAGGCTTCGCTGCGCTATGAGGGCTCCCTCTCGGCCTTTGGAGAGTCCATTACGGTGGGCGGCATTGACATTGACACCGACAACAGGATGACCCAGGTTATCGGCTCGGTGGCGGTCAAATTATAGCGGTTGCCAGGGCCATTGGCCTAGCGCGAAATAGTCAATAACAAAGGTCTTTGTAAGAAGAATCCTGCCCCAGGGCAGGTCGAGCTAATTTACTTGCCGGCTCCGCCTGAGGTGGCAGGCTTGGAGCAGCATGATCCGCCCGTAGGGGCAGCCGTACCGCAGCTTTTGGCTGCACTTGGAGCGCTGGCCTCAGCACCTTTCTTCTTCTTCTTTGCCTTAACCACTTCGCTCGGGTGTTGGGTGGTGCTTTCGGCTTGAATACTGCCGGTGAAGGCAACAGAGAACAGGGCAACTAGGGCCAATGCAGCAAACTTTTTCATATCAAAAGGTATTTTCGTCTTCGTCGAAAGTAGGCAAAACATCCGGCCGGACCATCTTGACTCTTTGAGACTGCACATAATCTGCCAGTAAACTTCGCAAGTAGGGCACTTGGCTGAGCAAAGTGAGTCTATTCTTGAGCGAAGGCAAGTCTTCAACATCCTGCTCCAGACGCACAAAGGCGTAGCCCAAAAGGCGCCCGGAGTCCACCACAAAAACTACTTTTTCGCCCGGATCCCGTCCCTTGTCTTGATAAATTGCGATTCCCTCGGGCCACAAAAACGAATCGAGTGCTTGATGGGCATCTGCCAAGGTGGCAGGCAGGTCTTCGCGGCTCCGGCCTTCGGTGGTTTGCCTGGGGAGCAGGCGGGGTACAAGTAGGTCCGCAAGGTTCCAATTGCGCGACTTGGCCCAGCGGCAAAGTAGGGCAACTCCGTCGGCCACCGAATCCACCTGAAGCAATGGTGGTTCAAGTTGAATTCCGCGCACATCCCAAAGCAAGCCACGGTCGGTCTCTATGGCGAAGAGGCCAAAGCGCAGGCGGTACTTGTCTTTCGCTTGGTTGTATGGGGGCTTAAGTTTTTTAAGCTCTTCGTGCTCGAGAATGTCCGCAAGCAGAATGCTACCGGTCTCCTCGACGCGAATGCTGGCCACCTCGGTCTGAAGTGCTAGGGCCTTGTCGCTGGTAGACAAGAAATGTCGGTCAATGCGAACCCTAAGCTGGTCTGATTTACCGACGTAGAGAACCCTGCCGTCGGCATTGAACAGGTAGTAGAGGCCAATGGTTTTGACGTAGCGTTCGATCTGCACGCTAAACTTATGCTGTCCCGTGGCCGCCGGCTGCTTGAGGTACACTCCTTCGATGAACTTCTCACGGTCTTTATCCAGCAGAATTTGAAGCAGATGGACCGTAGCGCGCGCGTCTCCGTCGGCCCGATGCTTGCGGGTGTGAGGAATATTGAGCTCCGTGCAAAGGGTGCTTAAGCCGTAGGAGGGCATGCCGGGTAGGAATTTTTCGGTCAAGGGTATGGTGTCGAGAACTACGCGCATATAGTCAAAGCCGAGTCGGGTAAATTCCTCTCGCAGGATGCGGTAATCAAAGGGTGCGTTGTGGGCAACAAACACCGCGCCCTCGGTCATTTGCACGATGCGCTTGGCAATTTCGTGAAAGCGGGGTGCCGTTTGAACATCGCTTTCGCGGATTCCGGTGAGTTTTTGAACAAAGGGCGGAATGGGCACGTCGGGCCTGACCAGCGTAATGAACTGGTCCACAATTCGGCGGCCGTCAAACATAAAAATGGCGACCTCAATAATGCGCTCCTCTCCAGGCTTGCCTCCGGTTGCTTCGAGATCTATTACTGCGTACATAACTAGTTACTGGTTGCTAGTTACTGGCTGCTTCGCGCCCCGAACAGCAGTGAGCCCACCCGGATGTGGTTGCCTCCCTCGGCCAGCGCGAGGTCGTAGTCGCCGCTCATTCCCATGCTGAGCACTCTTATTTGCTCTTTTCCGAGGGCTTCTTGGGCGTTTCGAAACAGGCTCGCCAGGAGTGAAAATTCGCGCCTGACCTGATCGCGGTCTTCGGTAAAGCTTGCCATTCCCATGAGGCCCACGAGGCGCAGGTTGGGGTATTCGTTGAACGCGTTAACCGCGCAGAGCCCTAGCACTTCTTCGGGACTGAATCCCGCCTTGGTTTCTTCTTGGGCAATGTGGACCTGGAGTAGAATGTCGATCGTTCGCTCTGCCCGTGCGGCTTCCTTTTGAAGGACGGTTAAGACGTCGGTTCGGTCAACGCTGTGCACCAGATGCACAAAGGGAGCAAACTCTCTAATTTTATTGGTTTGAATCCGACCGATCATGTGCCAGCGAATGTCCTTAGGGAGTACGGCGGCCTTGGAGGCAAGCTCCTGCACCCGGTTTTCACCAAAATCGCGTTGGCCGGCGGCGTACAGTGCCTCGATGGCTTCGTTCGGTTGAAACTTGCTGACCGCAATCAGGGTGGCTTCTGCAGGCAGTGATGCCATCAGGTCGCGGTAGGCTTCAATATTGGCGCTCACTTCCAGGCATATAAGGTGATTCCCGAGCGCAATTTGGGCTCGATATAGGTAGACTTTGGTGGCACTGTTTCGCCCCGGTCGGCGAGTTCCTCGATGCCCTTCCAATGGGGTTTGGGCAGTATAAATACCGTCTCTTGGTCGCGGCGTTCGCCCTCTACGGTATTCAAATCGACAAGGCCTGGCTCATAGCGGATTCGGGCATCATGCCGTTCGTCGGAAACTCCCCAGAAGGGCCGCAGTATGTGCTCAAAGAGCCATGCGCTCTCGGGAAAGGCCAAATTCTCGGGGTTAAACCGCCACCATCCGCGTTCGTCAAGGGCATAAAAACCCTGCTCGGGAAGGCCTTCCGGCCGACGGTCAAGGCGAGTGGCACCCAATGCACTGGCCCAATCCCCATTTGCTTTGCCGGCAATATGCCGGTGAAAAGAAGAGATGACGAGCTGCTCGCTGTCGACCAAGTAGGCCATGACAAAGGGATCTTCGCCCAGGCGATCGGCAGAGGCCATGCGGTGGTGTCCGTCGGCAATGTAGAGGTGGCTGAGTTGCGCAAGGACCGCCTGAATAGGCTCCGCAAAGGGAACCGTCCAGAGGCTGTGGGTGGCGCCGTCGGTAGTGGCAAAGTCAAGCAGGGGCTCGGTCGTTTGAATGTGCACCGCTGTTTCGCTCAGTTGACTGTTGGGGGCATGGGTAAGCAGAACGGGTTCGGCATGGAACCCGGTAGTTTGCAGGTAGCGCGCAAATAGAATTTCTCGTGCCTCGATGGTTTGCTCGTGCCTAAGGATGGAGCCATCGCGGTAGTCTTCGAGCGACACCAGTCCTAGGTAGCCCACAAACGTCCGCCCGGACCACTCCTGACGGTAGAGGTAGAAATGAGCCCGGTCTTCTGCATGAAGGAATCCGTCTGCTTTAAACGCTTCAAATCCTTGCCGAATTCCCTTAAATCGCGCTTCTTCTTGCGGCGACGGCCGCTGGAGCACGTGCAAAAACGAGAATGGATTGCTGGCTAATTTGTGCGCGAGCTCTTCTTCGCTGTAGGTCATGTAGGACCGCGTACTGACCAATCCGGCCAGTGCACGCGGCGGACGCACCGCAGCAAAAGGCTCAAAACGAGGCATTTTAGCCCTTAGCGATAATGAGGTCCGCCAGTTCGGCGCTGATGCGATCCTGCGCCTCCTCAGTGGCCGCGCCAATGTGGGGAGTCAGCGAGAGCTTGGGGTGCATCAGTAGGTTTACGTGCGGATTGGGCTCGTTGGTGAATACGTCCAGGGCTGCTCCCGCCAGAAGTTCGGCGTCTAGGGCATTGAGGAGGGCTTCTTCGTTGACCACGCCGCCACGGGCCGCATTGATCAGGTAGGCACCCTTCTTCATTGCTGCGAGTTCGGTTGCGCCCAATACTTCGGACCTTCCTCCGACGTGCACCGTCACGACGTCGCAGGTGCTCAAGAGTTCGTTCAAGCCCATCATTTTAGCCGAAGACTTCAGGCTCTGTCCGTCGGCAAACTGAACCTCAAAGCTCCCGTCGGTCACCGAGGGGTCGTGGGCGGCAATGTGCATTCCGAGCCCGAAGCCTTGGCGAGCTACCGCCCGACCAATCCGGCCGAATCCTATAATTCCAATGACTTTACCGCGAAGTTCAGAACCCTTGGCATAGGCTTTTTTGAGGCCTTCAAATTGGCTGTCGCCATCAAGGGGCATGCTTCGGTTGCTGTCGGGCAAAAACCGCAAAAGTCCGCTGAGGTGGGCAAAAACGAGCTCGGCCACGCTCTCGGAACTCGCTGCCGGAGTATTAAAAACCGTGACGCCCTTGGATTGGGCATAGTCCACGTCGATGTTGTCCATTCCAACGCCGCCTCGCCCAATCATTTTGAGCCCCGGGCAGGCATCCACCAAAGCAGCCCTTGCGGTAGTAGCAGAGCGGACCAGGAGTACGTCTACGCTTTCTTGGTTAATAAAGTCCGCCAATTGCTCTTGCGCAACTTTAGTGGTGAGCACGCTATGGCCGGCGGCTTCAAGTTTGGTTTGCCCAGAGGGCGCGATTCCGTCGTTTGCGAGGATTTTCATGGTAGAGGATTTAAAACAAATTAGGCGCGGCGTTCGACCTCGCGCATCACTTCAACTAAGGCGTCTACGCTGGTCTGCGGCAGGGCATTGTACATCGAGGCACGGTAGCCACCGACGCTGCGGTGCCCCGGGAGGCCCACGAGACCCGCTTCTTTGGCGAGGGCATCAAAAACGGCCTGATACTTGGCCTCGTCATGGAGCAAAAAGCAGGCGTTCATGGGCGAGCGGTCCTCGGCAGCGGCGCTTCCCTTAAAAAGCGGATTGCGGTCAATTTCGCCATAAAGGGCGGCAGACCGGGCATTAGCTCGGCGCTCCATCTCCAAAAGTCCGCCCTGGGAATCCATCCAGCGCAGGGTCAAGAGGCTCACAAAAAGCGAAAACACAGGCGGGGTATTGTACATGGATTCACCCTTGATGTGCACGGGGTAGTCAAACATGGTGGGAATTGCCCGCCCAGACTTGCCCAGAATTTCTTTGCGAACCACCACTAAAGTAGCGCCAGCTGGGCCCAGGTTTTTTTGGGCCCCGGCATAGATCAGGTCAAACTGGCCAAAGGGGAGTTGGCGGCTAAAAATATCAGAGGACATGTCGCAGACCATCAGGCTGTCGGCCTTGGGGAAGGCCTTCATCTGGGTTCCAAAAATGGTGTTGTTGGAAGTGTAGTGCACGTAGTCGAGTCCGCTTGGAATCGCGAAGCCCTTGGGGATGTAGCTAAAATTTTGCTCGGCGCTCGAGGCGAGTTCCACCGCCTGCCCAGGGGCAAGTTTGTTGGCCTCTTCGAGGGCCTTGCTGGCCCAGGTTCCGGTATTCAGGTAGGCTGCCTTGCCCTCGCTGCGAAGCAGGTTAAACGGAACCATGGCAAACTGGCTGCTTGCTCCGCCCTGTAGAAAGAGAACGGCGTAGTCGTCGCCTAGTCCAAGGGTCTGAAGCACGCGCTGCTGTGCCTCCTCCATAACTGCTACGACCTTCTTGTCGCGGTGGCTAATTTCAAGAAGCGACAGCCCCATTCCCTCAAAGTCTTGAACGGCTGCGGCCGCACCTTCTAATACTTCGGGGGCCAAAATGCAGGGGCCTGCGGTAAAGTTGTGCTTTTTCATGGGGGTAAAGGTAGGGGGCATAGGTTAGGGTAGTGTTTCGAAGCGCCATTTTCCCTGGCTAAAAATGAGGCGATTTTGCACCGCTGTTGGGCCGTAGTAGCGGTAGGCTCCCTTGGCTGCGTCGCGAACCGGAGCGACCTCGTCGACCACTATAACTCCGGATTTTTCGGGTCGCAGGGCGACGGAGGCCATCGGGCCGTAGCGCAGCACAAGCCGCTCGGGTGGCTTTTTAAATACCTCGTCGTTGAAGGATTTCACGGCAAATACCCTCGCGCCAAAAACCAAACGACTCCGCGTGAGAATTACGGGTTCAATGCCCTTCTCTTGTACGCCATTTTGGTGGGGTTTATACCACAGCGTCAGGTAGTAGTTGCGGCGGCGGTAGCGAGTGTGAACAATACGGTAAACGATTGCGCCCGGCCAGGCTTCGTCAGCCAGGATGCTCCAGGTCCAGCCCTTTTGTCCGTCGGAGCGACCCACAAGCCCTCGGTAGGCATAGCTGCCGTCTCCCATCGGGGCATTAAGGCTTACCAGGGCAAAGCTGCCGTCGGGACTCTCGACCCGCAGCGCGTTGTCGGCAAGTTGAACCGCCTTGGAATGGGAATTGTTGAGGGCTCTGAGGCTAATGCTCGTCAAGCTGTCTAGGGCCACGCTGCGGGCCGCGTCGTTGAGGCTCATGCTGCGAGCCACCTCAAGATGGGCTTCAAGGCCTGAGGATTGGGCCCAAGAGGTCCCTGTCCTGGCGAATAACGCAATCAGAATCAGGGCAATGCGCTGCATCAATCCAGGTGCAGGAAGGACTTTTTGGCCTCGAGCTGTTCGTGGCTTTCGACGTGGTCTTCGTCAGGAACACAGCAGTCCACCGGGCAAACCTCGGCGCACTGCGGAGTCTCGTGAAATCCGACGCATTCCGTGCACTTGTCGGTCACAATAAAGTAGTATTCAAAGCTCACGGGCTCCTGAGCGGTGGCCGCGTCGGTTTGGAGGCCGCTCTTGCTTACCAGATCGCCCTGAAGCTTGGTTCCGTCGGCAAAACGCCATTCCATTCCGCCCTCGTAAATGGCATTATTGGGGCACTCGGCTTCGCATGCTCCGCAATTGATGCACTCGTCGGTAATCGTTATGGCCATTCTTAAAGCGTACTTTTGTAAGGGCCAAAGATACGCCCATTTAGCTGCCCTAATGCCCGAATCCACCCCGCTCGACGACCGTTTTTTAGTTCTTGAACAGCTCGGACGAGCCCTCGAAAGCCTAATCGACGACAAGGATTTGTTGGCAGAGACCTCGGCGCGGAATCCATGGTTTACCCCGGCCTTTACCGCAGACGCCCTCATCGCATGGAGTCGGGTTCTGACCAAGGAATCCCTGGCCGCCTGGAGGCTCCAATGGCCTCAAACGAACATTTCGCCCCAAACGGTCGGCCTTGTGGGTGCGGGGAACCTGCCCCTCGTCGCCCTTCACGACCTGGTTTGCATCTATTTGGCCGGCCATCGGCTTCGCTTTAAGCCCTCCTCAGACGACCCTATTTTGACCAGGACCGTGATGGAGTTGCTACAAAAGCTCGACCCCAGCGCAGACCTGCAAAGTGCAGAGCGCATGAATGGGGTAGAGGCCCTAATCGCCACGGGCGGCGACCAGGCTGTGGCGCACTTTGATCAGTATTTTTCTGGCATTCCGCGCATTCTTCGAGGGCCGCGCACCTCTGCGGCGGTGCTCACCCAAGACAGCACCGACGCCGAACTCGATGCTCTTGCCGACGATCTCTTTCGCTACTTTGGCCGCGGCTGCCGCAGCGTTACCCACCTGGCCATGGAGCAAGGCTTTGACCTGCAGCGCCTCTTTGCGTCTTGGGTGAAGTGGGGGCACTTGGCCCAACACGCCCGTTATGGCTCTAACTACGACTACTACCGGGCCCTGTTCATGCTCAACCGCGAGCCCTTTTTAGAAAACAACTGGACCCTGCTGCGCGAGCACCCTACCCTCAAACCGCCCCTTTCGGTGCTGCACTATTCCCAGCACGCCACGGCAGCAGAGGCCGAGTCCTGGCTCGATGCCCAGTCTGACCAGCTTCAAACGACTGTTGGTCGGGGGCGGACTCCTTTTGGCCAAAGTCAGTTCCCCAGCCTTTGGGACTATGCCGACGGCAGGGATACTCCGGCTTTTTTAGCCAGCATCGGAGAGCAATAAAATCAATAGGTCCGCCTAGAATGAACTGCTTATAGCGTTTCAATGGCGCCTGCGTCCGCAGGAATGGGGCGGACTTGCCCAAGGGCGTCGATTGGAACCACGCCGGTCGCCTCGGGCCAGCCAATGCCCAGCGCCGCAGAACCCAGCTTAAGTCGGTAGTCGTATTCTGATGCGGATTCAAATAGGGCTGGGCTGTTGAAGATGCATCCGCCAAAGCGCGCCGGGTCGTTCACGTCGTAGGCCGCAGTGCTCGGGAAGCGGTCGAGCTTGAGGAGCGACCCTTCGAATCGGTAGTTAAATGCTGCTTGGCTCCCGTGGCCAAAGCCAATCTCGGATTCCTGCCCCCCGTCTACAATGCAGTTGCGAAAGTCGGCCTGCAGCAAACCGCGGTATCGAAAGGTCCCCGTCCCGTCGTCGTATCGGTTAAAAAGCCCGACGGAGGGGGTCGATCGAGCGCCAGGGAAATTATTGGCGAAGGTGCAGTGGTCGGCCTCCAATCGTCCGCCCAGGGCATAAACCTGGTAGAGCCCTGAGTTGGCCAGCACGCTGTTCTCAAGGCGGACTCTTCCATGACCGCTATAGACGGCGGCACGACTAAAGTCGGTCACTCGGCTTCGCCTGAGTATTAAGTTAAAGGGTTCGCCCTCGGCCACGCTGTCGCAGCGGATGCCTAGGGTTCCGTTGCGTATCCATGCGTTTTGAATTTCGGCTCGGGCCCCGCGCTGTATGAAGATTCCGCCTAAAAGTCCGCCCCATTGCCCAGGGATGTCGCGGTAGAAGGGTTCGAGCCGGTCTCCTTGAAGCAGCACAGGGTTTTCATAGCTTCCGGTATTGGCTGCGTCGACCCGAAGGGTTCCGCCCGAAGAAATCCACAGGCCAGAACCGCTGTGAAAGTGCAGGCGGGCCCCGGCGCTAATGTCAAGGGTTGCCGCGCTGTCGACCACGGCGTAGCCATAGACCACGTGGGGCTTGTCGGAACCCCATACTTCGTTGGGCCCCAGCATTACATAGGGAATTAGAAGGTCTGCAAAGGGTGGCTCCTGCCTTATAGTAAGGACTCGATTGGGGTAGTGAAAGTGCGCGTCCCAGGCCAAAGCCACGAGGTAGACGTTTTGTGAAAAACTTCCCTGCTCGATGCGGAGAGAGTCCTCCCAAAGCATTTCTCCGTCGCCACGTGGGGTTGTTGTCTCCACAAAAATCCAGATGCTGTCGCCTGCGGCAACCACTACATTCTCGAGTTCGGGGCCCGGCTGGCCGTTGGCATTGAAGCGGAACGGGGATTCGCTACCCCTGCCAAGGCTAATGCGGCTTAGGTTGACGTCGTAGCTGCTCGGGTTGACCAGCCTAATGCTGCGGGTCGAGCTGCCCACGGTGGCAAAAACGGTGTCGAGAAAGACCGTGTCTTGGCTGCGGACCAGGCCTACGGGCTCTGGTGCAAAGCGGTACTCTGGCCGGCAGGCAGCCAGCGCAAAGACCAGGAGTATTGCCAGGCTTAGTAGGTTCTTAAGGGGTTTCAAAAGCGCTCGGAGTTTATGGCTGGGAGCTGCAAAGTTCGGTGAGGCTTTGCCCTTCTCGGTTAGGTCAAACTCAAACGCTTGTTTTCGGAAGGAATATAGCCTATAAAACAAACTATTTTGTACATTTGCCCTCCGCAAAAAATGGGGATCGGGCCAAATCTCGATCCAAAACAACAAAGCGATGAAAGAAAACCTACACCCCAGCAACTACCGCGTCTGTGCCTTTAAAGACATGGGCACCGGAGACGTTACCCTAATTCGCAGCTGCGCCAACGCCAAAGACACCTTTGAGGTAGATGGCGTTGCCTACCCTTTGGTAAAGATGGAAGTGTCGAGCTACTCGCACCCCTTTTACACCGGCAAGCATAAGCTGCTTGATACCGCAGGCCGTGTGGACAAGTTCCGCAACCGCTACGCGAAATTCACGAAGTAAGCCTTTAACTTAGTGGAGATGCATTACATCTTCCACGATGGCGAAGAGCGCGATACGCTCAAGCCCCTCACCTGGACTCGTCCGGTTGCAGACCTGCGCTTGGGTATTCTTACGCTTCGCGAGAAATGGCTGCTTAGGCTTCCCAAGTCAAGCTTTTCCTACCGCTCCGCTCCCTACTTAGGCGGACTCTTCAACCTAATTCAGCCCCCCGCGGAGCAGCGATGCCATCTGCGTGCAGCAGCCCTAGCAAGCCAAGAACTGGTCGACGCGGTGCAGGCTCTGCGGCCGGGCCAAAAGCTGGTGGATGCACAGGGAGAATGGCTTGCCAGCCTCGGGGACGACGCCAATGAAGCAGTTGTATTCAAGGCTAAAGTGCCCATGGTCCGCAGGCCTTTTGATTTGTTTTCGCTCAACGCAGAAGCGATAGAGGCCGACTTTGACCTCCTCACTGCGGGGAGAACTTCGGCTCCCTTGAGCCAGACCAATACCCTCATTGGGGATCGCATTTTTGCGGAACCAGGCGCCATGGTCGAAGCCAGCGTGCTCAACAGCCGCGGCGGAGCCATTTACCTGGGTGCCGGCAGCGAAATCATGGAGGGCAGCCTGGTGCGAGGAGCTCTGGCCCTTTGCGAGGGCTCTCAGCTCAAGATGGGATCCAAAATCTATGGCGCCACGACGGTTGGTCCGGGCAGTAGGGTGGGCGGCGAGGTCAACAATTGCCTATTCTGGGGCAACAGCAACAAGGGGCACGACGGCTTTTTGGGTAATGCCGTGCTCGGTGAGTGGTGTAACCTCGGTGCCGACACTAACAATTCCAACCTAAAAAATGACTACAGCGAGGTCAAGCTATGGAGCTATTCTAGCGGTCGTTTTGAACTAACCGGACTGCAGTTTTGCGGCTTAGTGATGGGCGACCACAGCAAGGCCGGCATCAATACGATGTTCAACACCGGTACCGTGGTAGGCGTTGCCTGCAACGTTTTTGGCGCTGGCTTCGCACGCAACTTTATTGCGGACTTCTCTTGGGGCGGACCTCAGGGTTTTACCGAGTACCGGATTGACAGGGTTCTCGCCACGATAGAGCGTGTTTTTGAGCGTCGCGGGCGCAGCCTGGATCAAACGACTACCGACATTTTGTCTGAAATTTTTGCGCAAACGGCTTCCTTGCGGACTGGCACAACCATTGCCCAGTAACCGGCCTATGGAATTCACACGTTTTTCGCTCCTGTCTGAGGATACGGACCAAATACCGCTAATCACCAACGAAGAAGACAACTCAGTTCCCGAGGCGGACCTTGCCTTAGAACTTGCGCTGCTGCCGCTTCGCAACACGGTTCAGTTCCCCGGAGTGGTTAGTCCCATCACGGCCGGACGCGATAAGTCCATTCTTCTTTTGCAGGAGGCACAGAAGGGCACCAAGCTTTTTGGGGTGGTTTCGCAGCGCAATGCTGACACCGAAACGCCCACAGCAGAGGACCTCTACAAGGTTGGAACCCTCGTGCACATGGTCAAGTCCTTCCGAATGCCCGACGGCAACATTACGGCCATTTTGCAGGGCAAGCGACGCTTTAGAATTCTTGAAATTCTCGGAGACGAGCCCTACCACCGCGCCCGAGTGGAGTATTTGGACGAGGCGGTCCCCGCAGGCGACGACACCGAGTTTAAGGCCCTAATGTCTACGATTCGCGAGCTTTCCCTAGAAATTATTCAGGAGAGTCCCAACATTCCAACCGAGGCGCAGGTCGCGGTAAAGAATATTGAGTCCGATACTTTTTTGCTGCATTTTATTGCCAGCAATACCAACCTTCAGGTTGACGAAAAGCAGCTGCTCCTCGAAGAAGACGACCTCAAGCGCCGGGCCCAGCAGGTGCTCAAGCACATTAGTCAAGAGAAGCATTTGCTCGAGGTTAAAAACGACATTGTCAACAAGGTTCGCACGGAGTTTGACAGCCAGCAGCGCGAGTATTTTTTGCAGCAGCAGATGCGCACCATTCAAGAGGAGCTCGGGGGCAACAGCTTTGAGGCTGAATTTGAGGTTTTTAGGCAGCGATCTTCTGACAAAAATTGGCCCGCGGAGGCGGCCCAGCACTTTGAAAAGGAGCTTGCGCGCCTGCAGCGGATGAATCCGCAGGTGCCCGATTTTGGAATTCAGCGCAACTACCTAGAGCTCATGCTCGACCTCCCCTGGAGCCATGTGGTCAAGGACCGTCACGACCTCAAGAAGGCCCGACGCATTCTCGACAGGGATCATTTTGGCTTGGAGAAGGTCAAGGAGCGCATTCTAGAGCACCTTGCCGTACTGGCGCTCAAGGGCGACCTTAAAAGCCCGATTCTTTGCCTGCACGGACCTCCGGGGGTAGGTAAGACCTCCCTGGGCCGCTCCGTGGCCGAAGCACTTGGGCGTCCCTATGTGCGCATGTCGCTTGGAGGGATGCGCGACGAGGCAGAGATTCGCGGGCACCGCAAGACCTACATTGGAGCCATGCCGGGCCGCATCCTGCAGCAGATCAAGAAGGCGGGGGCCTCCAACCCGGTGCTGGTTCTTGACGAAATCGACAAGCTGGGCATGGGTTCGCAGGGAGATCCGTCGAGCGCACTGCTCGAGGTTCTTGACCCCGAACAAAACCACAGTTTTCACGACCATTTTCTCGAGATGGGCTACGACCTTTCGAAGGTTCTTTTTATTGCAACAGCCAATAACCTGGGCGGAATTCAGCCTGCCCTGCGCGACCGAATGGAGCTCATTGAGGTCACGGGCTACACCCGCGAAGAAAAGGTCAAAATTGCCCAAAACCACTTGATGCCCAAGCAGCTGCGCGAGCATGGCCTGGAGCCCAAGGCACTCAAGCTCGAACGCACTACGGCCGCTGCTTTGATTGAAGGCTACACGCGGGAATCCGGCGTGCGAAGGCTGGACCAGCGCATCGCCAAACTTATTCGCAGGGCTGCGCTGGCAAAGGCCGAAGGCAAGGACTTCCCGAGTAAGCCCACGGTGGCAGACCTTACCAAGATCATGGGGGTGGCACGCTTTCGCAAGGACGATTATGCCGACGAGGGTGTTGCGGGCGTTGCTACCGGCCTAGCATGGACCCCCGTGGGCGGAGAAATTTTGTACCTAGAATCCACGATTTCTCCAGGGACCGGTCGCCTCAGTATTACCGGGAACCTCGGCGATGTCATGAAGGAGTCGGCCACCCTCGCCATGACCTTCTTAAAGGCAAACGCCGCCGAATTTGGTTTGGAGCCGGAGCATTTTAGCCAGTACGACGTGCACCTCCACGTGCCAGAAGGTGCCGTGCCCAAGGACGGTCCCTCGGCTGGAATTGCCTTGCTGACCGCCCTGACGTCGCTCTTTACCCAGCGCAAAGTTCGCAGTGCATTGGCCCTTAGCGGTGAAATCACGCTTCGCGGCAAGGTGCTCCCTGTGGGCGGAATCCGCGAGAAACTGCTTGCAGCCAAGCGCGCGGGCATCAAAACGGTGCTAATGTGCGCCGACAACGAACGCGACGTGAACGAGATCCCCGCGGGATACCTCAAGGGCCTCGAGGTGCGCTACGTGCGTACCATGCGGGAGGTACTGGGCTACTCCGTCACCGACAAGAAGGTGAAGAATGCAAAGGTCCTGAGCATTCGCAAGCCTGCCACGCCCGCCATAGCCGCGGAGGCTTCGCTGCTTGCATCGGCGGGAAGCCAGGGCAAATTGTAACTTGGCCTCGTGGGAATGCGACTTGCTCTGTTTTTGCTCGGCCTGCCGATCCTTGGCGCAGCCCAAACGCATTCATGGTCTACGATAAATACGGCGGGTTCTGCACGCTGGTCCGCACTGGCTGGCGCGGCCTGGGCTCATCCCGCTGACGCAGCCTCTTCTACCTTCAATCCTTCTCTGGCGGCCGGTTCTATGGGGCGGCAGCTGGTCTTAAGCACGGGATTGCTCCCTAGCGGACTCCGTTTGGGGCATATGAGTTTTGGTTCGCAGCGTTCCGGATGGTTTTATGCCTTGGGAGTGGACTACCTCAATACCGGACTTTTGCCCGAAACCAATGAGGTCGGCGCGGTCCTAGGTGAGTTTCGTTTTCAGGAGTCAAGGCCTCGCCTCACCCTTGCCAGGAGACTACAGGTCAAGGGCGGAAACCAAATTTTATTGGGTGCTACTGCCCGTTGGACGCTTCAAACGGCTTCCAGTTTTGTGGCTCAAGCCCTGAGTACCGACTTGGGAGCCACCTACGTAGCTGATAGCGGACGACTGCAGGCCGCCTTGGTTTTGCAGCATGCAGGCTTTAGTCTTGATCCGCTTGGGTCGACGCATGAGAGCCTTCCTACGGCCCTGCACGCCGCGTTCAGCCGCAAGTTTCGCTATGCTCCTTTTCGTCTGCATCTGGCCATGCGCGACCTGCAGCGCTGGGACTTGGCCGGCTATGACCCTCTGCGGGAAGTCCGCGACCCCTTGACGGGCCAAATTAACTACACGCCCCCGTCTTTTGCCAACCTTACCCTGCGCCACCTTTCTGCTGCCGTGGAGGCAGAGTTCGGCGGTCGCCTGCGCGCTCAGGTAGGCTACGACTTTAGGCGCCAACTCGAGATGCAGCTGCCTACGCGCCGAACCAATGCAGGGCTAAGTTTTGGCTTTGGTTTAAAGGCAGGCAAAAGCCAGTTCCAGTGGTCGCAAAGCGTGTACCACGTGGCCGGACGTTTTACCCAATTTTCCTTCAGTCGCAACCTATGATGCTCATTCGAATCGCCGTGGACGGCTATGCATCTACGGGTAAGTCCACGCTCGCCAAGCGCCTTGCATCTTCCCTCGGATTTCTCTACATCGATACCGGAGCCATGTACCGCATGGTGGCACTTTATGCCATTCGGCAGGGTTGGGCAGCGCCCGACGCAATTAATGCCAGGGCCATCAATGCCTCCCTGGATCAGGTCAATCTAGCCTTTGCCCGCGATGCCCGTGGCCGGAACCGTGCTATTCTCAATGGCGAAGATGTTGAAGAGGCCATTCGAACCATGGAGGTGAGCCGAGTAGTAAGCTCCGTATCGTCGCTGGTTCCGGTTCGCCGCCGCCTGGTTGCCCAGCAGCAAGCCATGGGCCACAGCCAAAGCCTGGTCATGGACGGGCGCGACATTGGAACCGTTGTTTTTCCGGACGCGGAACTTAAGCTTTTTGTAACTGCAGACGCAGACGTTCGCGCCACCAGGCGTTTTGCCGAAATGGAATCGGCAAATCCGGGTGCCGTAAGCTTAGAGGAAGTGAAGGCAAACTTGCTTCAGCGCGATCAGGAGGATCGTGAGCGCCTCGACAGCCCGTTGCTGCAAGCCCAAGACGCCGTGGTACTCGATAATTCTTCGGTTTCACCCGACGAGTTGTTTGAACTGGCCTTGCGCCTGGTTCCGCGCAACTAGTGGGCCTTTAGTCGGGCAATTACCGATTCGCCGCCACGGGGTTTGTCGCCGATGGAGCATAAAACCTCGGCGTCGCAAGGCAAGAAGACATCCACACGCGAGCCAAATCGAATAAATCCGACGTCTTCGCCGACCAAGACGGGTTGGCCGGGCTTGACATAGACCGCTATGCGTCGGGCCACTGCGCCGGCAATCTGCCGAATCAGAACTTCGCCATGGCTGGGGGTTTCAAAAACCAGGGTGCTGCGCTCGTTTTCTGTACTTGACTTGGGGTGCCATGCTACCAAGTACTTGCCTTTGTGGTACTTGGTAAAAACGGTGCGTCCGCTCACCGGTGCTCGGTTGACGTGCACGTTCAGGGGCGACATAAAAATGCTTATTTGCTTGCGCTTTCCCTTGAAGTACTCGGGCTCCTCGACGTCTTCAATGACCACTACGGTTCCGTCGGCTGGAGCGATTACGTCTCCCAACTCGGCGACGGTACGGCGGGTCGGATTTCTGAAGAATTGAAGCACCAAACCCAGCAGCACCAGTCCTGCAACGAGGTATGCGGTGACGGCCCAGTGGGGAGCTTCGAGCTGGGTGAGCAGGATGTAGGGAAGGGCCAAGATGAGCAGGCTAATAAAAATGGTTTTGTTTCCTTCGCGGTGAAGCATATCGATGGGATTAAAAGGTTTGCATGGCTATGAGCAGCAGTACTAGAACGGTACTCGAGAGGAGGAAGCTGTCGAGGCGGTCGAGAAATCCGCCATGCCCCGGCAGGAAGACCCCGGAGTCTTTAACTCCAGCTTGGCGCTTGAGGTAGGACCCAATTAGGTCGCCAATGGGCGCAGTGACGGCCACAGTTACGGTCATAATTAGGGTGAGTTTCAGGGAAACATCCAAGGCAAAATACAGAATGGCATGCCCAATTCCAACGGTAAAAATCAGCCCGGTAATTAGGCCTTCCCAGGTTTTTTTTGGAGAAAGAATCGGGGCCATTGGGGTTTTGCCAAACAGACTTCCGCCGGCGTAGGCCATCGAGTCAGAGAGCCATATCAAGACAAAAACAGCGAGCAGGGAATCTCCGCCTTCATGGCCCCAGAGCCAGCCGGTTGCCAGTGCGCTGGCAAAGGTGTAGAGTAGGGTTGCAGCCAGAAGTCTAGGGCTTAGTCCGGGCAGCCGCATGGCCTCAAGGGCAACGCCGAGCAGCAGTAAAAAAATAAGGCTAGGCGACCACGGGAATGCGGTACAAATGAAGGCGATAACCAGGGCATATAGGAGGCCCCAGATGCTGCGCTGCATCATAGTTCGTTGAACAAGTGATCTTCAACCAAGAAAAAGTAGAGCTCCCGACCCTTATTGGGGTCGACCTTGGCTTGCAGCACGGCTTCGTCACGTTTGCCTTTGAGCGTGATAATGCTCAAGGGCCGGTGCTCTCGGTGAAACTTATTGATGGCCGACATTCCGTCAGACAGGCTATTGTAGACCTGCGAAACACGGGCAAAAACCAAGTGAATCGAGGGGAGTTGGGCAAATTTGAGTCCCTGGGTTTGGGCGTCGGTGATCATGACCCCGCCGGTTTGGGCCAAGGCAGCGTGGCAGGTGGTAGCCATGGCGTCGGCTTCGAGGGGGTTGTCGTGCACCACACTGAGCTCGGCCTGCTTGAACCAAGCGTGAAGGCTTGCTTCGGGCACAAAAAACTGCAATTGTCCGGTCTCGGACCCTACTGCCTTCAAATTATCAATGACCTCGTTGGCGCTTCCGCAGTACAGAAACAAGCCGCCAGACTTGGTAAAATGCCTTACAAAGGCTAGGTCAACGGGGTCTTCTCGGGTTAGAAAGCTATTGGTTTTAATGTCCGAAACCTCTTCGCCACCCGATTGGGGTGCGCCACTGAGTAATGAGAGAAATTTACCAAGCCAACCAGCCATAGGGTGTAAAATTACACTATAAATTCTTCGGCTGCCTCGACCTAGTCGCTACTTATCAAGAACCGCTCTTAAGGCTCTCTGGCGGGGTCAATGGCTCCTCAGGGGCGGGCTTCGAGGGGCTAACTTCTTGGCTTGCTACTGCGGTGGGCTCGGCAGCAGAAACTTCCGAATCACTAGTACTAATGCCTTCTGCAGCCTCCAAAGCTTCAGCAGGAGCAGTGGATTCAGCCAATGCTTTTAGGCGGTCTTCGCGACTCATCCAAATGCGCTCCCCAAAAATGGCAACGAGGTTGTCCCTAAAGATGACTTCCTTGCTCAACAGCTCCTTGGCGAGGGCCTCGAGTTTGTCGCGGTTGCCGCGAAGCAAGTCTTTGGCGCGTTCGTACTGGCCCTCAATGAGCTTGCTAATCTCTTCGTCAATGATTTCTGCAGTCCGCTCTGAATAGGGCTTATCAAATTGGTATTCGTTTTGACCCGAGGAATCGTAGTAGGTAATGTTGCCCAGGCGCTCGTTGAGTCCGTAGACCGAGACCATGGCTCTTGCTTGCTTGGTAACCTTCTCGAGGTCGCTCAAGGCGCCCGTGGTGATGCGTCCGAAGACTACTTCTTCTGCGGCCCGTCCGCCCATAGTGGCGCACATCTCGTCGAGCATCTGCTCCTTAGAGGTCAGCTGGCGCTCCTCGGGGAGGTACCAGGCGGCACCAAGGGAACGTCCGCGCGGAACAATGGTCACCTTAACCAGGGGCGAGGCGTGCTCCAGGAGCCAGCTCACAGTGGCGTGGCCCGACTCGTGGTAGGCGATGATCTCTTTCTCTTCAGGAGTTATGATCTTGGATTTCTTCTCGAGCCCACCTACAATGCGGTCTACGGCGTCGAGAAAGTCCTGCTTTTCGATTACTTTTTTGTCTTTGCGCGCTGCGACAAGGGCCGCTTCGTTGCAGACGTTGGCAATGTCAGCTCCACTGAACCCTGGCGTCTGGCGAGCGAGAAATTCAACGTCAACATTGCCGCCTAGCTTGAGGGGGCGCAGGTGCACCTTAAAAATTTCAATACGCTCGCTAACCTCCGGAAGGTCTACATAGATAATGCGGTCAAAACGGCCTGCACGCATCAGTGCTCGGTCCAAAATATCGGCGCGGTTGGTGGCACCCATCACAATGACGTGCTCGTTGGTGCCAAAACCATCCATCTCCGTAAGAAGCTGGTTTAGGGTATTTTCGCGCTCGTCGTTCCCGCCGCTGAATGCATTCTTGCCGCGGGCTCGCCCGATGGCATCAATCTCGTCGATAAAAATGATGCTCGGAGACTTCTCTTTGGCCTGCTTGAACAAGTCACGCACTCGGCTTGCGCCAACGCCAACAAACATTTCTACGAAGTCGGATCCACTCAGAGAGAAGAATGGCACTTGGGCTTCGCCTGCCACAGCCTTGGCAAGCAAGGTTTTGCCGGTCCCCGGAGGGCCACTAAGCAGCACGCCTTTAGGGATTTTGCCTCCCAGGTCAGTGTACTTCTTGGGGTTTTTGAGAAAGTCCACGACTTCAAGAACCTCGTCTTTGGCGCCGTCAAGGCCAGCAACGTCTTTAAAGGTGACTTTTACCGCACTGTCGGCATCGAACATCTGTGCACGGCTCTTACCGATATTGAAGATTTGGCCACCAGGCCCGCCGGATCCGCCTCCGCCCATGCGGCGCATTAAAAAGAACCAGAGCGCCGCAAAAATTAGGAGAGGCATGATCCATGACAAGGCTTCACCCCAGTAGTTGGGCTCGTCTTTGTACTCCACACTTACCTCGACGGTGTTGGGTCGCTGGTCATAAAAACGCTCCATTGCGCGGTCAAAGGATTCTACGGGCATTTCAAAAACAAAGTGCGGACCCTCATTGACGGCATCGCCGACCGTGGTTTTGGCGAGTTCTTCGTACTCGGTCAAGGTCGCCAAACTGTCTGCGTTGACAAATACAAAAACCTCTTTGCCATTGACCACTTTAACCCTATCGATGTGGCCGCGCTCGATGCGCTCGCTCAGGTCGTTAAAGTTCGAAGGCAGCGTTTGGTTGCCCAGCCTGCTTTGAGCAAACTGCAGCGCGAGGAGTCCGATAAAAACGGCAATGTAGATCCAGCTAAAGTTGAATTTGGGAAGCCCACCCTTGGGACTTGCGCCCTTGGGACTTGGCTCCGGCTTGGGTGCGGTATTTTTTTTGCTCATCTAGATTTTAAACAGGATCAATAAGGTATTGTTTCGGCAACTCAATCTTGACGCCGTCGGCCCAAAGGCCGTCGAGGTCATAAAAGGCGCGGGATTCGCGCTGAAAGAGGTGAACCACGGTGCTCACATAGTCCATGAGAATCCACTCCGACTGCTGGGATCCCTCCACGTGCCAGGGACGGTCGTCGGCTTCCTCACGGACCCGCTTGCGAACTGATTCTGCCATGGCGCTTACCTGCGTTCCCGAAAGAGCCTCCGCTATAATAAAAAAGTCGCATACTGCGTTGTCGAGCCCGCGAAGGTCCAGTAAGACAAGGTTTTCACCTTTAATATCGCTCACGCCTTCGATGGCGCTGAGAACAGTGGGAGGAAGTTGGGCAAACGAAGTTTTCATGCAGCAAAAGTACCGGGCAACTTAGGCAATTAAAATGCCAAATAGACTTCATGCCGCAATTGTGGCCGAATTCTTCGCATTTTTGCCCCATGTATGGCCAAGGAAGCACACTAAAGCACGTGGTATTGGGTAAAGTTCCTTCTACCCAGGCCTGGGCGCATGCGAATCCCGAGCAGTGGAATCCCCTCGGATGGACTGCCATTTCGGCAGATTCTCAAAGCCAAGGTCAGGGCAGTGGGGGAACGACCTGGACCGACGTTCCCGGATCAAGCCTGCTAATGACCCTTGTTAGCCCTGAACTGCAGTGGTCTTCGGCCTTCGTTTTCGTGCGCCACGCTCAGGCCTCCCTCGTGATTGTGGAGTGGCTGCAGTCGCTCGGCTACAAGGCCCAGCTCAAGTGGCCCAACGACCTCTACCTCCATGGGCTTAAGCTTGGCGGATTTTTTACCGAAGCCTACTGGCAGCAAAACCGATGCACTCGCTGGTTTTTGGGCTTGGGCTTGAACGTGCAGGCAGCGCCCGAGGGCTGCGCATTTTTAGCCGGACTCTCCCTCGAGGGCTTGGTGGAGCAAACGGCCGAAATGCTGACTAAGGCACTCGATGCCCCCCTGCCCTCAGACGTACTGGACCGCTACACCTCGCATCTTATGGGCTGGCAGGTTTTGGGCACCTTTAAGGATAATGCATCGGGCGAGCTCCTGCAGGCCACTCCGCGCCAGCTGTCTCCCGATGGCCGGCTGGGGCTCGAGCTCCTGCAGGGAGGCCTGCGATGGGTGGGCCACAAAGAACTGGAATGGTCAATCAGTCCTGAATCTCCTGAGAATTCCTGACGCTTTAAGCGCCCTGACCTCCCTTTTAGCCCTTAGCAAACTCCGTCCCTAGTGGCTGAACTGATCGCTCCATTTTTTAGGATCGAGGCGCCAGCCTTCCAGAGCCTTTAGTTCTAATGGAGTGAGGGTTCCGCGAGAAAGAGCGGCCTTGAGCAGGTGGTCGTAGTCGCTGAGGGTGTGAAGCAGGCAGTTGGCCTCCGAAAAGGCAGCGCTTGCGGCAGGAAAGCCATAGGTAAAAATCGCGGTCATCCCCAAAACCTGAGCGCCGGCCTCCCTAAGGGCATCGACGGCTTGCAGGGAGGACTTACCGGTAGATACAAGGTCTTCGATGACCACTACTCGGGCATTATGAGGCAGTTCGCCCTCGATTAGGTTCTGGCGACCGTGCTCTTTGGCGGCCGACCGCACATAAACCATAGGAATGTCAAGTTCTTGAGCGACGAGTGCCGCCAGGGCGATGGCCCCCGTTGCAACGCCCGCAATGACTTCTGCATCAGGGAACTCCCTGTGGATCAAGCGGGCCATTTGCTCGTATAAATAGGTTCGCACCTTGGGATGCGAAAGGGTAACGCGGTTGTCGCAGTATATGGGCGACTTGAGGCCAGAGGCCCAGGTAAAGGGTTCGTCGGGACGCAGCGAAACCGCTTTAATTTGCAGAAGAAGTTCGGCGAGGGTTTCGGCCGATTTAATATCAAGGTTCATGGCACTAAAGTACAGCGAGCGAGCCATCACGGCAGCGGGCGGTTGGGTTGAAAATTCCGAGGGAGAAGTCCTGTGGATTCACCGATTGGGTCAGTGGGATTTGCCCAAGGGCAAACTAGAAAAAGGCGAAGATTTAGGCCAATGCGCCCTGCGTGAGGTCGAAGAAGAGTGCGGGCTTTCGGGCATCACGCTCGGAGCAAAACTCTGCGAAACGGTACACCGTTATGCCCTTGACGGAACCCACTTCGTGAAAACCACGCATTGGTTCCGCATGAAGGTGGAGGGTCGGCCCGAGGTCAGTCCGCAGCGGGAGGAAGGCATTGAGGCGGCGCAGTGGATGCTCGAACCGCAGTGGCGGAAGGCTGCCATAGACAGCTACTCGACCATTCAGGAGGTGGTGCGCACCGCGGCGGGTACAAACAAGCGGTAGTCGCCTCCGTACCGAATTATTTCGCGCACATGGCTCGAAGCAATGTGCGAAAAACGCGCACCGGTCTGAAAAAAAACGGTCTCGATGCCGGGCTCAAGCTCTCGGTTGGTTTGCGCAATGGCTTTTTCAAACTCAAAGTCAGCGGGATTGCGAAGTCCGCGCACGATGTATTGGGCTCCGATGGACTTGGCGTAGTCTACGGTAAGCCCTTGGTAGCAAGCGACCCCAACCTGCGGCAGGTCGGCAAAGGCAGCCGCAATCCAGGCTATGCGCTGCTCGGGACTGAACATGTTTTTTTTGTTGGAATTCACTCCGATTCCCACCACGACGCGGTCAAATAGGGCTGCGGCACGGCGAACTACATCCTCGTGACCGAGGGTTAGGGGATCAAAAGATCCGGGGAACAGCGCGGTCTTCATGGCTTTTAAGGGTTGCCTCAACGAGGCCTGAGGTAAAGTGCTGCATCGAAATGCCTGCAGCGGCGAGTTGGCGCGGAACAATGCTTTCTGGGCTCATGCCGGGTATCGTATTGATCTCGATGAGTACGGCGTCGGTTCCGTCCGCGGGCAAAATGAAGTCGGCGCGCACAAAACCGCGAAGGCCCATTCCCTCTATCAGGCGAACGGTGGCGAAGCGCAGGGCTTCGGCGGCAGCCTCGGGGATGCGGGCCGGGGTAATTTCTTCGGAGGCACCGAGGTACTTGGCTTCAAAGTCAAAAAACTCCTTTTTGGGGACTATTTCGGTGATGCCCAGTATGCGAACTCCCTCGGGGGTGACCATGGCGCCACAGCCCAGTTCGGTTCCGAGCACGCCCTGTTCGACAATGAGTTCGTCGTCTTCCTTCCAGGCTACTTCACGGGCTTTGGCCCACTGATCGGCCGCGGTAATGCGAGAAACGCCATAGCTTGAACCGCTGCGGCAAGGCTTTACAAAGAGGGGATAGGCCTGCGCGGCCAGAAAGGCATGAACAGCAGCCTCGTCTCCACCACGGCGCAGGTGCACCGAGGGCATGACCCGCAGACCCAGCCTTTGGGCCAGGGCGTTGGTCCAGAACTTGTGAAAGGTCAAGGCCGAGGCGGCGGGGCTGCAGCTCGAGTAGGCTATGCCCGCTTGTTCCCATGCCATTGCAAGGGTTCCGTCTTCTCCAGGGTGCCCGTGAATGAGGTTGAGCACGGCGTCGATGCGGCGTTCGGTTCCGTCTGGGAGCCGAACGGTCCAACGGTCTTCGATGAAGTGCAGCGAATTTCCCTCCCTGTCGAAGACCTTCCAGCCCTCATTGGGCCGCAGTTCGAGCCGCAGGCCCTCGCATAGGGATGCATCAAGCGCGTCAAGCACGTGGCTTCCGCTCAAGAGCGAGATGCCGAATTCACTGGAGTAGCCGCCCATGGCTACAGCAACTAAGGGACGCATGGGCCAAAGATAGATGCCTCGGCCTACCTTTGTGCCAATGGGCAATTGGTGGTTATTTCTTAAGAGCAAGACCTTCGCGGTGAACGCCGTGCTGGCCTTGCTATTTTTTATTATTCTCGGAATTTCTGCCCAAACGGTCCTGAAGTGGATAACGGGCTTCGGCGAGGTAGTTAAGGTGCCCGACCTAAGGGGCATGAGCCTTGAGGACGCCCTTGAAAAGTTAGAAGACCAGGGTCTCGAGGGCGTCATGCTTGACTCTTCGGTCTACCGCCGCGAACTGCGTCCGCAAGAAGTCTTTGAGCAGTATCCCGTGGCAGGGTCCGTCGTAAAAGAGGGGCGCGAAGTCATGCTCAGCATTAATCGTTTCAACGCAGAATTAGTGCTGCTGCCCGCCGTTTTAGAGCGGACTCTGGCTCGGGCGGAGCTGGACCTGCGGTCGCGCGGCTTAAATGTTGCCGAAATTCAGTACGTTCCTGACCTTACCGACGGATTGGTCCTCGAAGTGGAATACAACGGGCGAATCCTAGCCGCCGGAAGCCGGGTGCGCAAGGGCGCCAGCCTAACCCTTCGGGTGGGTATGCGGGGCGGAAACCTAAGCCAGGCCGTTCCTGATTTGATTGGCCTAAGCTACGGGGAGGCCAAGGCCTTGCTGCAGCTTTCGGGCCTGGGAATCGAGTTGACCGAGGGAGACAGCCTACTTGGTGCGGTGCAATCGCAGAGTCCCTCCGGCTCCAACGGAGCTCCGGCTTTGCCGGTCCAAGCCAAGGTGCGGGTATGGGTCAAGTAGGGCGGCGCAGTGCCTTTGGCGCTCTGGGTTTATGGCTATTGACGTTTGGGGCCGCGGCGCAGACCTCGGAGCATGCGCTTATCCCATGGTCGGGCCCTCAGACGGCCCAGCGCGCTTTTAAAACTACCTCTGACAGTGCTTCACTGCCTTTGCGCCTGGGTTTTGACCACCGGATTCCGGCTAACTGGCAGAATCGAGGCGTGGTATGCTCCCAGACGATGGCCAAGAATCCACTCTCGCTCGGTGTTGCTGTTTTTGACGGAATCTCTGGCACTGGGGCGGCCTACCGGCCGGGAGTCCTTAGTACCGACACTATTGGCGATGCGCTGACGAGTCCATGGTTTGCTGCTCCGGCGGGAGCCGTATTGAGTTTCAGGCTGCAGCAGGGCGGATTTGGCGATCCCTGCGAGCCCAGTGACAGCCTCGTTGTTCAGGCTTGGAGCAGTGCAGATACTGCCTGGCTGCCCATGGGTCGGCTGATAGGTGGAATGCCCGAGGACCTTTGGAAGGCTCATTCCTTTGCGCTGCCGGCTGCTGCCGCAGCCTCGCCCGCTACCCGAGTGCGCATCGGTCGCTGTGGAGCGCCTTCGGGTGCCTTTGACGTTTTTTTACTGGACTACCTCGAGCTTAGCGCATCCCAGGGTCTTGCCGATACGCTGCTTTTTGATCCGTCCTGGATTTCGCCCCCGGCTCGCCTGCTTAACGTTTACCGGGAAGTTCCCTGGTTTCACTACAACCGAGTGCTGCTCGAGCGGGACTCGGTACGCAGCCCCTACCGCCGCAATGGCCTGGTTCCCGTCGGGGGCTGGCAGCTCAACTTGGGCAAGCTGCTCTGGACCGACGACGCGGGCTCGGTGCTGCAAAGCCGCTTGACCGTCCCTGTGGTTTCGAACCTCGTGCACAACGTTCCTACCCCCTACAACCTGGCCTTGAACCGTCCTCAGACCATAGCGAGCGGACCCTTTGCATGGAACCTGACTTATTGGTTTGATGGCGAGTCCGTAGGCGACCGAAGCAACGATAGCGTGCGTATGCGAATCGAGTGCGACCAGCGCTACGTGGTCGACGACGGCAGCCTGGAACGTGGTTACGGCGTCGCTCAGGGCAGTCAGCCTCGGTGGGCACAGCGCTTTTATTTTTTGCAGTCCGACACGCTGCGCGGCATGGACTTGGAATGGATTCCGGCCGGGCCATTGGGCGAGGGCGAGCAGTTTCGGCTTGGAATCTGGTCTGTTGACTCGTCGGGCTTCCCAGGCGATGCGATTTATTTAAGCGATTCCCTTTATGAGGTGGCTTGGAACTATGCGGGCCAGCTGGGCCGGCACTATGTACTTGACACGCTGGGATTGGTGCTGCCCAAAGACGCCTTTCTTGGAGTTGTAATGGAGGGCTCTAATTCGGACCAGGGCATGCCCAAGGCGGTGCTCGGGCTGGACCAAAACACTCAGGCCGTCAAGGCTTTTGGCGAGTCAGGCGCCTGGTTCTCGAGTCAGATCAATGGGGCTCTTGCCCTTAGGCCCTTTTTTCGCGGACTTCCCAGTGATTTGTCGATTCTCCCGCGGCAGCAGCCTGCGGGCCTGAGTTTGTACCCGCAGCCCGCAGCAGACTGGGTAAGGGTAGAGGGGAACGGCCTTTATTTAGAGGTAGTGAGTGCTTTGGGAACGGTATTAGTTCAGGATCAGCGGCCTGATTCATCACTGCCCTGGCAGCTAAATATCAGTCATTTACCGGCTGGCGTCTACCTGCTTCGCAGCGATTCCGGCCAAACAGCACGGCTATCGAAACTATGATTGAACTGGACGACGAGGCAGACGACGCAATGAGCGCCGACGAGGAGCTTTTTGTACACCATCGCTTTTTGGCAGAACCGGGCCAGGGCCCGTTGAGGGTTGACAAGTTTTTGTTTAATTTCTTGCAGAAAACCTCGCGTAACCGCATTCAGAAGGCGGCTGAGGTGGGCGCAATCCGCGTCAATGGTCAGCCCGTCAAGTCCAACCACCGGGTTAAGGCCGGCGAAGAAGTCACGGTGGTGCTGGCGCAGCCTCCGCGCGAATTTGTGCTGGAGGCCGAGGCCATCGACCTCGACATCATCTACCTCGACGACGACCTCGCCGTGATCAATAAACCGGCCGGAATGGTGGTGCACCCGGCGATTGGCCATTTTACCGGAACCCTCGTGCACGGCTTGCTTCATTTGTTTCAAAATTTGCCGGGCGCTGGGCCTGACGTGCGCCCCGGCTTAGTTCACCGCATCGATAAGGACACGACCGGCCTGCTGGTAGTGGCGCGTACCGACTACGCCCTGGCTTTTTTGGCCAAGCAGTTTGCCGACCACAGCTGCGAGCGCGAGTACCATGCCCTGGTTTGGGGCAATGTGCGCGAAGACCGCGGAACCGTAACCGGTCATATTGGACGTTCGCTGCAAGACCGCAAGGTTCAGGCTGTATTTGCCGACGGAAAGCACGGAAAGCATGCGGTCACCCACTACGAAGTACTCGAACGTTTTCATTTCGCAACCCTCGTGGCCTGCCGGCTCGAAACCGGGCGGACGCACCAGATTAGGGCCCACATGAAGCATCTTGGTCATTCGGTGGTTGGAGACACGATCTACGGCGGCGACAAGGCGCCGCACCGCCCGGAGCTGCCCAAGTTTGCGCAGTTTGCGCACCGAACCGTCGAAATGCTTCCACGTCAAGCGCTTCATGCTCGACTCCTCGGTTTTGAGCACCCGTCGCGGCCCGACGAACGCCTGGTGTTTGAGGCTCCCCTGCCCGACGACATGCAGGCGGTGCTCGAGCGGTTTAGGCGCTACGCAGCGCAGAAATAACCAGTTACCAGTAACTAGTTACTAGTTTACTCTTGATACAAGGCCTCATACAGCCCCGCGTACCGCTGCAAGATGGGTTTGCGGCGAAGCTTTAGGGTGGGCGTGACGTGCCCGTCAGCAATGGTCCAAAGGTCAGGAGTGAGTGCAAACTTTTTCACCTTCTCCCACTGACCATACTGGTCGTTGGTGGCGTCGATTTCGCGCTGAAAGCGGGCAATAATGCGCGGATCTGCAATCATTTCAGCCGGGTTAGTCCAGTCAATACCCTTGCGGCTGCACCAAGACTTCAAATAGTCGTATTGCGGCTGAATCAGAAGCACAGGGAACTTCTGGTTGTCGCCCGCCACCATGCATTGCTCGATGAATGAAGACATTTTGAATGCGTTTTCCATCGCTTGGGGCGTGATGTACTTGCCGCCGGCAGTTTTAAAAATCTCCTTTTTGCGGTCGGTGATGCGCAGGTAGCCCTCGGAGTCGAGCTCGCCGATGTCTCCGGTGCGGAACCAGCCGTCTTCGGTCATGACCTCGGCGGTTAGGTCGGGGCGTTGGTAGTAGCCCATCATAACGTTGGGTCCCTTGGCCAGGATTTCTCCGTCGGTGTCGAGCTTTAGGCTCACGCCTTCAATGGCAGTGCCTACGGTGCCCAGCTTATGGCCGCGGCCGGTTGGCAGGTTAACTGCAAGAATCGGGGAGGTTTCGGTCAGTCCATAGCCTTCTTGAACGTTGATTCCGGCTCCGGCAAAGATTCGTGCTAGTTTTGGGTTCAGCGCGGCAGCTCCGCTTGCCACGGCCAATACCTCGCCGCCCAGAGCCTCTTGCCACTTGCTAAAAATCAGCTTGCGGGCCAATTTGAGTTGGGCGTAGTACAAGGCACTGAGTCCTTCGTGCTCGTAGCGTTTTGCTAGGCCCACGGCCCAAAAGAAGAGTCCGCGCTTGATGCCGGTTAGGGCCTTGCCCTTATCCATTATTTTGTCGTAGACCTTCTCGAGCAGTCGCGGTACCGCCGTAAATACCTGAGGGTGAACTTCGCGCAGGTTGTCGCCAATGGTCTCCATGGACTCCGCAAAGTAGACGCCCACGCCGTTGGTCATGTACACATAGACGCAGACCCGCTCATAGCTGTGGCAGAGGGGCAAAAAACTCAGGGCCTTACCTGTGGGGCCGACTGGCAGGCGAGCAGCTCCGGCAACGGCGTTGGATGCGATGTTGCGGTGGCTTAGCATGACGCCTTTGGGAGTTCCCGTGGTGCCTGAAGTATAGATGATGGTAGCAAGGTCTTCTTCACTCACGGCGGCCTTGCGGGCCTCGAGCTCGGCGTAGTGGGTGTCTTTGGCGCGGGCGACGACTTCGTCGAGGCATACGGAACCTTCGGTGGGGCTGAACGTGAACACGGCCTCAAGGGTCGGAATGCCTGCACGAAGAGCTTCAATTTTATCGCGCAGTTCCACGTCGCTCACAAAGCAAAAGCGCATGCCGGAGTCGTTTAAAATAAATTGGTAGTCCGCTTGCGAAATGGTAGGATACATGGGTACGTCAATACATCCCGCACTCAAAATGGCTTGGTCGCATAGGTTCCATTCGCTGCGGTTGTTGGTAGAGATGATGCCCACTCGCTCGCCGGGTTTAAGTCCCATATCTATGAGTCCGCAGGCGAGTTTCTCGGACTTTGCGACGAAATCGGCAGTTGACATCGACTGCCACTGGCCGTTAATCTTAGTATTCAGTGCGTCGGGGCGCGGATGCTTTGCCGCTGCGTAGTATGCAAAGTCAAAAAGGCGTTTGGGTGTGTTCATGGCTTATAACAGGGTGTTACTTACGTCGCTCCCCGTGAATCCAAACTTGTAGGGCTTGGGTTTTGGGCAGGTTCATGGGTTCTATTTCGCTAAGGTTCGTGTCAAAGATGGTGAAGTCAGCCCAATTTCCAAGTCGGATTTCACCGGCTTGGCCTTCACGAAACGATGATCGTGCGGCGTCGCGCGTCATGCCCAGGATGGTTTGGTCAAGGGTCAGGGCCTCCTCGGTCTGAAATCCTCCCAAGGGGTGGCCGTCGAGTGCCCGGCGAGCTGTGGCTGCCAGAATGGTGTACATGGGGTTTGGATGCTCAATGGGGAAGTCCGTTCCGAGCGGAATCCAGCCGCCATTGGCCTCCCGCAGCGAGCGGTAGGCGTAGGCATGAGGCATTCGATCGGCGCCAAGGCGGACCGGGGCCCAGTCCATGTCGCTGGTGGCGTGGGTAGGCTGCACCGAGGGCACAATGCCGAGACTTCCTCCGAATTCCTTGCGGTCCTCGGGGCTCACCACCTGGGCATGCTCCACTCGCCAACGCAGGTCGGGCTTTGCGGTTTTTGCTCCTAAGGCTTCTCGGTATATGCTCAAGACCAAATGGTTGGCAGAATCGCCGATGGCGTGCGTGTTCATCTGCCAGCCGGCTTTGGCGATCCGGGCGGCGGCGGTCCTCAAGTAGGTTTGGTCGCGCAGTGCCAGTCCAAAGTGGTCGTGCCGGTCGCGGTAGGGTGCGCGGAGCAGGGCACCACGGCTGCCCAGGGCGCCGTCGCTGTAAAATTTGAAGCTGCGGACCGAGAGCCAGTCGGTTTCAAGGGGGCCTCTCTGAAGCCAGTGGTCTAGGGCCTCAGGGCTCTCGGAGACCATAACGTAGAGGGGCATGCGCAAGCCTCCGGCGCGTTGAAGGCTGTCGATCAGCATGATGTCGCCAGTGGGGAGACCTGCGTCGTGTACGCTAGTGAGTCCCAATTCAATGCACCAGCGCTCGGCGGCCTGCAGGTAGCGAATTTTTTCTTCGCGAGAAGGCTCGGCAATGCGCAGCAGGGTTTCGGCGTTGTCGACGAGTACTCCCGTGGGTTTGCCGGCCGCAGTAATGATTTCGCCCCCTTCAATGCGGGTTGCAGCGGTGATTCCGGACTGCTTGAGGGCGATCTGGTTGCAGACGACTGCGTGGCCGTCGATGCGCGACAGTACAATGGCCTTTTGGCTCAAAGCGTCAAGTTCTACCGAGCTTGGCCACTCGCCAAGGGTCCAATCGTTTTGGTCCCAGCCTCGCCCGCGAACCACGGCGACTTCGGGGTGGTCGGCCAGGTACTGGCGCACGCGCTCGACGCACTCGGCCCAGCTTCGGGTTCCGACCAAATCCACTGTTTCAAGGGCCTGCCCGAGGGCCATAAAATGCGCGTGGGCGTCGACCAATCCAGGGTACACGAAGGTCCCGGTCAAGTCGGTAGTGTCGCTGGCAAGGGGGAGCGCCTCGCTGGCCGGAATAAGTTCGGCGATCCGTCCGTCGCGAAGGGCCAAATGCAGGTTCACAAAGGAGATGGCGTCGCCGTCGAACTGCGCTACCCTCGCATTGGTAAGCACATGGTCGTACTCTGGGGTGGAACGGCATCCGACCAAAGCAGCGGCAAAAAATGCAGCAAAGAGGGGTAAGGAAGCCTGCTTCACGGCCACAAGATAGGAAGGCTGCGCCCTACCTTTGCTATTGAATTTACCCTATGAAATCCACTGCACTTACTACCCCTACTCAGGCCAAGGAGCTGGGACTGCTTCCCGAAGAGTTTGAAGCCATTTGCACTCGCTTAAATCGGGTGCCGAACTTCACGGAATTGAGCATGTATTCCGTGATGTGGAGCGAGCACTGTTCCTACAAAAATTCTATAGTTTGGCTCAAAACCTTGCCCAAGGATGGTCCGCACATGCTCGTCAAGGCTGGAGAAGAGAACGCCGGCCTCGTCGACATTGGCGACGGACTAGCCTGCGCCTTCAAAATTGAGTCGCACAACCACCCTTCGGCCGTGGAGCCCTACCAGGGTGCTGCGACGGGAGTGGGCGGAATCAACCGCGACATTTTCACCATGGGTTCCCGCCCGATTGCTCAGTTGAATTCCCTTCGCTTTGGCAATCCGACTACCGACCGCACCAAGTGGCTGGTCAATGGCGTGGTCAAGGGCATTGGGGACTACGGCAACAGCTTCGGAATTCCTACCGTCGGCGGCGAGGTCTACTTTGACGACTGCTACGAGCAAAATCCGCTGGTGAATGCATTCTCGGCCGGAATCGTGAAAGTGGGCGAGCAAATCAGCGCCAAGGCTCGCGGGGTGGGCAACCCCGTCTACATTGTCGGTTCTTCGACGGGCCGTGACGGCATCCACGGAGCCGCCTTTGCGTCCAAAGACTTGACCGAAGACTCCGCCAACGACATACCCTCGGTTCAGGTTGGCGACCCTTTTCAAGAGAAGCTGCTTCTCGAGGCCACCATGGAGCTAGCCCAGACGGGAGCCGTGATGGGCATGCAAGACATGGGAGCTGCAGGTATTACCTGTTCAACTACTGAAATGAGTGCAGGAGGCAAGGTCGGAATGACGGTTCATCTTGACCGGGTTCCGACCCGCCAAACGGGCATGCATCCCTGGGAAATTCTTTTGTCGGAATCGCAGGAGCGCATGCTCGTAGTGGTTCAGAAGGGCCGCGAGGCTGAGGTGGAAGCGATTTTTAGTAAGTGGGATATTCACTGCGCCCTGATCGGCGAGGTAACGGCTGGGCCCAACGTGCAGTACTATTGGCACGGAGCGCTGGTCGGCGACCTGCCTGCCGAGCACCTGGTTCTGGGCGGAGGTGCACCGGTCTACCACCGCGAGTGGTCGGAGCCGGCCTACTACGCGGAGTACCAAAAGTTTTCGGTCGATTCGGTGCCAGTGCCCACAGACCTCAAGGTCCTAGCCGAAAAAATGATGGCCCTGCCCAACATTGCCTCCAAGCGTTGGGTTTATGAGCAGTACGACTCTATGGTCGGAACCATCAACCGCTCCACCAACGCTCCCAGCGATGCCTCGGTAGTCAACTTGCGCGGAACCAACCGCGCCCTAGCCATGACGGTGGACTGCAACAGCCGCTACGTGCACGCAGACCCCGAAGTGGGCACTATGATTGCCGTGGCCGAGAGCGCCCGCAACATTGTTTGCTCCGGCGGAAGCCCCAGCGCAATCACCAACTGCCTCAATTTTGGAAACCCCTACAATCCAGAGGTTTACTGGCAGTTTGTGGGCGCTATTAAGGGCATGAGCAAGGCCTGTTTGAAGTTCCAGACCCCCGTCACTGGCGGGAACGTTAGTTTTTACAACCAAACCGCCATGGGCGACCGCATAGAGCCGGTCTTCCCGACCCCTACCATTGCCATGATTGGTTTGGTGGACGACATCAAGCACTTGACCACCCTGGGATTCAAGGCTAAGGGCGACCTGATTTACCTCATAGGAACCAGCCGCAACGACCTGGCCTCGAGTCAGTACCTTGTTCACCTGCAGGGCGTCACGGCATCGCCCGCGCCCTATTTTGACCTCGACGAGGAATACCTCGTGCAGCGCCAGGTTGCAGAACTAATTCGCGAGGGGTTGATCGCCTCGGCCCACGATGCCTCAGAGGGCGGACTTTTTGTTGCCCTTATGGAGTCGGCCATGGCCGGAGACCTGGGTTTTGACCTCACGACCGACAGCGAGATTCGCCCGGATGCCTTTTTGTTTGGCGAGAGCCAGAGCCGCATCGTCGTTACGGTTCATCCCGACCAAGACGACCTTTTTGTAGACAGCATGATGCGAAACGCGGTCGAGTTTGACCTGCTGGGTCACGTCACCAAGGGCTCCATTAGCGTAGACGACCAAGAATGGGGATCGGTCGCGCAGTACCGCGATATCTACGATAACGCGCTGAATTTTAGCGAAACGAAGTAAATTCTAGCTCCGGGCTTCTCTAGCGAAGCTTGGCTCCGCAGTGCTTTTCAGCGCCTTCGAGCATGCGCCTTACGGTGCCCTCAACCTGCTGGTCTTGAAGGGTTTTACTCGTATCTCTAAAGGTCAGGCGAACGCCGTAGGACATGCTTCCTTCGGGCAGGCCCTTGCCCTGGTACACGTCAAAAAGCTCCACGGACTCCAGGGTTTTTACCGGCGCCGACTGAAGACCTTCAACCAGAGTGCCGTAGGCAGTACCAACCGGAACCACCAAAGCGAGGTCGCGCACGACCTTGGGGAACCTAGGGGGCTCGATGTAGGAGGTACGCACCTTTTGCGCCGTGGCAACTAAGGCATCCCACTGAATCAGCGAGGCAAGAACCGGCTTGTCGACGTCGGTTGCCTCAAGCGCATGGCTGTCGGGCCAGCCCAGGTAGGCTAGGGTTTCGCCCTGTGGGCCTAAGAGGTCCAAGCGGCTAGTCCAGAATCCGGCCACCGCGGTTCCTGGGACTTCGGTGAACGAAACTCCGAAGCGCTGTAGCAGTCCGCAGACAAGGCCCTTGAGTATGCCAAAGTTGGCGCTTGCATTGGGGCGCGAGTAGTGCGCGTCGGGATAGGTTCCGCAAAGCCAAATGCCCAGTTCGCCTGCCTCGTAGCGCCCCTCGGAATTTTGACCGTAGCGGCGTCCGAACTCAAAAATAGCCAGGCGTTCTTCTTGGCGCTTAAGGTTGTAGGCAATCGTCTCAAGCCCGCTGTAGAGCAAGGTTGGACGCATTACTGCTTGGTCCTGACTCAGCGGATTCAGCACCTGCACGACCTCGTCAGCGGGAATACTCGGATGGTTGGAGAACCAGGACAGGCGGGTGAGCGAAAGGTTCATGACCTCGTTTAATCCATGGGCGACTAAATAGTCGGCAGCGATGCGCCGCAGTGATTCGGCGTTGCGGCGGGCTTCAGGCTGGCTGCGCACGCGCATTCCCTCGGGCTCCGCAAGGTTGTTGAATCCCCAAACGCGCAAGAGCTCTTCGGCGACGTCGGCTTCGCGGCGAACGTCCCAACGGTACACCGGCAGACTCAGGGTCCAAAGGGGGCCGTCTTGCTTGACCACGGCAATGTCGAGGGACTCCAGGATGGTCGCGCAGGCTTCGTCGGGCAGGCGGTCGCCTAAAAGTTCGGCAATTCGGTCCATCGAAACCTCAATAACCGTAGGTAGAAAGCGGGAGTCCGCAGCACGAATCCAATCGAGCCCTTCGATCTTGGCCTCCGGAAACTGGGCCTCGATGAGGGTCCAAAAAAGCTCAAGGGCAGGAAGGCCCATCGCGGGGTCTACGCCCCGCTCGTAGCGAAAGCTGGCGTCGGTATGCAGTCCGTGCCGGCGCGCCATAGCCCGGGTTACGACCGGGTCAAACCAGGCCGATTCCACCACCACCGAGGTGGTGCTGCTCGAGACTCCCGATTGCTGGCCACCAAAAACTCCTGCCAGGCACATCGCGGCACTGCCGTTGGCAATTACCTGGTCCTCGGCATGCAAAGTGCGCTCTACGCCGTCCAGCGTGGTGAGCTTCTCTCCAGCATTAGCCCGGCGAACGGCAATCTCGCCCTGCACCGCAGCGGCGTCAAAGCAGTGAAGCGGGTGTCCAAGCGCATGCATCACGTAGTTGCTGGCGTCGACCAATGCGTTAATCGGATTCAGTCCAGCGGCCCTGAGTCGCTGCTGAATCGGTTCGGCCGAAGCCTGGCCGCCTAGGAGGCCCGTGATTTTGAGGGCTCCATACTGCGGGCAGGAATGCGAATCGTTTGATGTTAATCGAGTGGCGCCGGTTTTGACTGCGCTGAGGTCGACGGTGGTCGGTTCGGTCCAAAGTACGTCGAGGCCGTCGCGCAGCATCGAGGCGCGAAGGTCGCGGGCCACTCCGTAGTGGCTCATGGCGTCCATCCGGTTGGGAGTTAGGCCGATTTCGAGCACATTAACGCTCTCCAGTCCAAGGTATTCGGCCATAGGTTGGCCCACCGGAGCATCAGGACTAAGCACCATGATTCCGTCGTGGTTGCTGCCAAGGCCAAGCTCGTCTTCGGCGCAAATCATGCCTTCGGAGGCTTCGCCGCGCAGTGCGGACTTTTTAATTACCAATGCGCTATCGCTGCCCAAAGGGTGGAGTTCGGCTCCAACCATGGCAACCGCCACCTTTTGGCCTTGGGCTACATTGGCGGCTCCGCAGACAATGTTCAGCCATTCGGGAGCCCCGACGTCCACTTGGGTTACCCTCAGGCGGTCGGCATTGGGATGCTGGCGCAGGCTGCGTATTTCGCCCACGACAACTTGGCGCAGTCCGCCCGGAACTGCGTCAAATACCTCGGCTTTTTCAACCTCGAGTCCGGTTGCGGTGAGTCGTTCGCTGACCTCGGCAAGGCTAAGATTAGTGGGGAGGTAGTCCGATACCCAATCCAAAGAAATACGCATGGCTCAAAAGTACTCTCTGCTAGACAAGACCAAAAATTATTGCCGCGAACAAAAAGTAGCGGACCACAATGGAAAGAGCATAAACTCGGTACCATTTTGCGGGAAACTGGACCATGCCAGCAACCGTACTAGCTGCCGGAAAGCTCAGGGGCGTTAATGCGGCGACTACAACAAGTAATCCTCCGAAGCGGCGTATTGAGTTAAAAAGTTTGGCGTGATTGACGTTAACCCACCGATGAATTCGAGCATTTCGATGCAATTGACGTCCGATCCAGTAGCTAATATTCCCCGATGTGTACGAAATCAATCCTAAAATTAAAATACTGAGCCACGGTTGTGGCTGAGATTTACTCCAAATTATAAATAAGTCAGCGGGCAGAATTCCTATTACGATTTCTGAGATAAAAAGAACCAAATAAACAATGCTCCAATGAACGTCATTGGCGAATTGTTGATTTAAAACCTCAATATCAATAAAATAGGTGTTAACTAACCAAAGCAGCCCAATTAGAATCCCTAGTGCCACTGCGAGCTGCTTGACTCCGTCTCTCATAAATCGGTATCCGCCAGTGATTTGGTAGAACCGATGGGTCAAGTGCACCGACTTCCAAAAATGTCGAATCTTGGGTTTGGGCACCGGCAGCTTCATTGCTTAAAGATAGGCCAGCCGCGACCCGAGGAATTCTACCATCAAAACAAAAGTCAAGCCTAGGCAATCCTCCCCCAGGCCATTCTGCCCCGAGCGTAGTCGCTGAATCGGGCGCGTAGGGCAGCGTGCTCCGGCTGCTCCAGCTGCGGATCTTCCTCCACAATGCGCGCAGCGGCTCTACGGGCCCATTCCACCAAGGGACCGTCGTGTACTAAGCTGGCCAGTTTGTACTCCATCACGCCAGACTGGCGCGTGCCCATGAGGTCGCCTGGTCCGCGCAGCTGCAGGTCCACATCGGCAATTTCGAATCCGTCGTTGGTGCGGACCATGGTTTCGATGCGGGTCAGCCCGTCGTCGCTGAGCTTTTCTGAGGTCATGAGTACGCAGTAGGACTGCTCCGCTCCCCGACCAACCCGTCCGCGCAGTTGGTGCAACTGGCTGAGCCCGAAGCGTTCTGCGTTCTCGATCACCATTACCGAGGCGTTGGGTACGTTCACGCCGACCTCAATTACGGTGGTGGCCACCATGATGTGAGTTTCGCCCTTGGTAAAGCGAGCCATCTCCCATTCCTTGTCTTCGGGGCGCATGCGGCCGTGCACAATGCTGACCTGGTACTCGGGCCGCGGAAAATCGCGGCACACGCTCTCGTAGCCGTCCATTAAATCTTTGTAGTCGAGTTTTTCGGATTCCTCGATCAGCGGGTAGACGAGGTAAATCTGCCTCCCCAAAGCAATTTCTTTTTTCATGAAACTCCACAGCGCCAGCCGGTTGGAATCGGTTCGGTGCAGCGTTTGAATCGGTTTGCGGCCCGGCGGAAGCTCGTCAATTACCGACTGCTCGAGGTCTCCGTAGAGGCTCATGGCCAGGGTGCGCGGAATCGGCGTGGCCGTCATCACCAGCATGTGCGGCGCCGGGTGGTTTTTGGCCTGAAGCCTGGCCCGCTGGGCTACTCCAAAGCGATGCTGTTCGTCGACCACCGCCAGCCCAAGGTTGTGAAACAGTACCGGGTCTTCGATCAAGGCATGCGTTCCGACCAACAGGTGCAGGCTGCCCTCGGCTAATTCCGCCAGCAGTTTTTTGCGGGCGGACCCCTTAACCGAGCCGGTTAAAAGTCCCATTCGAAGCCCCAGGGGCTCGGTCCATTCCGCAAGCGACCGCGCGTGCTGCTGCGCTAGAATTTCAGTCGGTGCCATCAGCGCCGCCTGAAACCCGTTGTCAACGGCCAAGAGCATGGCCATGAAGGCCACCAACGTTTTGCCCGATCCTACGTCGCCCTGCACCAAGCGGTTCATGGAAGCACCCGAGCCCATGTCGCGCCGAATTTCGCGCACCACGCGCTTCTGCGCTTCGGTCAGGGGGAAGGGTAGGACTTCGTCGTAGAAGCGCTTCAAGCAATTGCCTACGCTTTCAAAGCGGTGTCCTGCTCGTCCACGGCCCTGCTGCATGCGCTGGTAGGCAAAGAGCAACTGGTCGAGAAAGAGCTCTTCGTAGGCCAGTCGGTTGCGCGATGCCGCTAGGCTAAGGTTGCTTGCGGGGTGGTGCATGGTCCGCACGGCCTCATCCCGCTTCGGCCACTTTTGAGCGTCTCGCATGGCCTCGGGCATCCAGTCGCTGCGGTCTCGGGCAGGGTCTTCCAGGAGCAAGTCAATTTTTGCCGCCAGCCCGCGGCTGTGCAGCTGCATGGATCCTAGTTTTTCGGTCGAAGAATACAGGGGGGTCAGTCCGCCACTGCCCATGGGACGGCCTTCAGCCCGTTCTACTTCGGGGTGAGCCATATTGAGTCCCTTGTTGAATGCGCTAACGCGCCCAAAAACAACTACTTCTTCGCCCGGGGTCAGCCCCTTCTCGACCCAGCGCAGGCCTTTGAACCAGATAAGGTCGAGCTCGTCGGGGCCGTCGACCAGGCGGGCCGTCAGCCGCCGCTTGGGTCCCGTTCCCACGGTTTGCAGCCCGGTAAGGAGTCCGCGCACCTGAACCTCCGCAGGCCCCGGCTGCAGGTCGCGAATGCGAAGCACTACGCTGCGGTCTATGTAGCGGTAGGGATAGTGGGCCAGAAGGTCGCCAAAGGTCCGCAGGCCCAAGTCCGCCGCAAGGGTTTCCGCCCGCAAAGGACCGATTCCTTTGAGGTAGGCGAGGGAGGTGTCGAGCCAGCGCGAGGACATACCCAAAAATAGGGCTATCTTCCGCCGAAGCTATGGAATACCGTTCCCAAACTGCTCGCCAGCGTGAACTAGGACTTCGCATCGCCGACGGAGCCCTTGCTGCCGCCCTGTTTTGGCTGGGCCTGGCCCTTCGCTTTGGCGATCTTCAGGCCGAGAACCCCTCCTATTTTGACCACTACCTGCGCTTGGCGCAGTGGCTCGGAATCTTTTGGCTTCTGCTCGGTTGGGTGGGCCAGCCCTACCGCATGTCGGTTGGCGTCGAGCTGCGCTTGCTGCTGCTTCGCTTTCTGCTCCAGACGGGCTTGCTTCTGGCTTTGACGGCGCTTTTGGTGGTTTCGCTCAAGAGCTACGTCTATTCCCGCGTCTTTTTGGTCGGATTCTTTTCGACCTACCTCGTCTTGGGGGGCCTGCTGCGCGTCGCAGTGGTTCACGCAGGCCGCCAAAGGTTTCGGCGCGGAATTGGCCTTGTTGCCGTGCAGGGACTTGGCCAGTCACCCATGTGGAGTTTTATTGCCCGTGAGCTGGCAGATCGCCCCGACTACGGCTACCGTTGGCTGGGTACCGTGGACCGACTCGATGACCTTGATGCCCAGTGCTCCGAGCTTTGGCTCAGTCCCGACCGGGTTTTGGCTGAGCTCGATGCAGCCGAAACGCGCGGACTTCGCTTGCGCGTCGTGCCCGACTTGGCAGCACTTCCTGCCTCCCGCACGCAGTGGACCTCCTTGGGCAACGTGCTTCTATTGGATTGGCGCCTCGAGCCACTGGCTTCGGGCTGGGCTCCCGGAATCAAACGGGTCCTTGACGTGCTGGGTTCCGCGCTCGCATTAGTAGTCCTAACGCCCTTAATGGCCTTGATTTCGCTCTGGGTTAGCCTTGGCAGCCGCGGGCCCCTACTTTTTTCGCAGACGCGCTACGGCTACCGGGGCGAAAAGTTTACCATTTGGAAGTTCCGCAGCATGGACAACCAGGCGGACCCCGACCTTCAAGTGGTTCCGGGCGACGCGCGGGTACTGCACCCTTGGCTGCGCCGAAGCCATCTTGACGAACTACCCCAGCTCTGGAACGTGCTGCGCGGCGACATGAGTTTGGTTGGCCCCCGGCCCCACATGGCGAGCGACACACAGCGCTACGCCGACGCGGTTCGGGGCTACGGAATCCGCCATTGGGTTCGTCCCGGAATCACGGGTCTAGCCCAAGCCCGCGGCCTGCACGGCTTCGCCGACCAAGCGGCCATGACCGAGCGCGTGAAGGCCGACGTTTACTACGTCGAGCATTGGTCCGTTCTGCTCGACCTTAAAATCATGCTGGCCACGCTGCTTCGAGCGCGGGGTTGGGTGTGAGTTCCTGAATTAAGCAAAAAGCCCCTTCAACGCCGTGTCGTACTGCGCCACGACCACCGGCCAGCGGTATTCGCGGTCGAGGGTCGCACGGTGGTCGCGGGGCAAGGTTCCGCGCTGCGTCCAGGCGGTAGCGAGCGCTTCGTGGGCCCCTTTGGCCGTAAAATAATGGGCGGAATCGCCCAAAATTCCGCGATTAAAGGCGTTGTCGTGCGCGGCAATTGCGCAGCCGGCGGCCATCGCTTGAAGGAGGCTGGGATTGGTTCCGCCCGCCGAATGCCCGTGGATGTAGAGCCCGCAGTGGGCGCGAAGGCTACCGAGCAAGACAGCGTCGAACTGGCCGCCCAAAAGATGTACGTTGGGCAGCTTCTGAAGGGCACGGCCCTCCGGGTTGTCGAAGGGCCCCACGACTACCACGGGAGCCAAGGAGCTAAGCGCTTCGGCTGCTATCCGAACGTGGTTTTCGGGAACGAGGCGCGCGATAACTAAGGCGTATTCACCGGGTTGGAGGTTGAGAGAAGGGTCCAGTTCCAAGGCGGGCTTCGGATCGTCGACGCCGTAGGCAATTTCAGAGCAGGGCTTGGGATAGCGGGCCGCATATCGGGCCATTTCGGGGTGGTCTGCCAGGAGCAGGTCAGCGGCGCCAGCAGCGCTGCGTTCGGCCCACTTGAGGTAGCGCTGTACGGCCGGTCCGTACTTCCCGCGCATCCATTCCAGGCCGTCGAGGTGCAGGGCGAGCGGAGCGCGTCCGCGCAAGGGTTTGATGGCCAGCCAGGGTGCCGATGAGGTGGTGCCCAAACTCAGGTGGGCATCAGGTAACTGGGATGCTGCGTCGCGAATGCTGAGCAGGTCATAAAGGAATTGCCCGGCGGAACCCATCCAGGGTTCTGGGTCGCGGTGTGTTCGGCGGCGAATGCCTGGGTGCGACCACTCGGTCACAGGGTGGGTCGACGAAGTAGCGACGTCCACGCGCCAGCCTTTAGCCGACAGGCCGCGGGCGAGATGGTCGACCAGTTCTTCGTAGCCACCGTAGCGGTTGGGGATTCCGCGCGAGCCGGAGATATAAACCCGGCCACGAAGCCCGGCATACAGTGCCTCAAGGCGCTCGGCGGCGCGGTCCCAGGTCAGTGCCCCGGCGCGTTCCGAGCCCAATTCAAGGTCTGCTTGTGCGTCTGCGGCTAGCAAGGCTGCTTGCCACGCGTTCAATTCAAGGGGAGCCACGGTGACCTCGTCGCCCCATTCCAGGGCACCCAAAACTCCAGGACTGGCCACCACTTGGCATCCGGCGCGTCGTGCCTCTGCGACAGTGAGGCCATAGGTTTCACTCAGCGAGGGAACCAGAACGCCACGCGCTTCGCCGTACGCTGCCGCCAGGGCGTCCGGCTCCAGCCTGGGGTTCCATTCAACGTCAGCGCCCGCCGCACGGGCCGACTTGATCGCTTTGAGAAGCCGATCGCGGTAGCGACCGTGATTGGGTGCGGCATCTCCATAAAGCCTAAGCGGTTCGGTGAATCCTAGGCTGGCCAATACGCCCCATAATTCCACGGCAAAAACCTGGTTTTTGATTCCTTCGACGCGGGCAGGAAGCATCCAACCCCTTCGAAGCTGTCCTTGGGGGCGTGGAACGAGCTCCAGGTGGTCGCTCCCCGGAGGCAGGGCGTGCACGCTCGCTCCAAGGTTCCATCGCGCGCGGAGTTCAGCCGCCTCCTTCTCGGTTGTGGCCACCAAAGCGTCGGCGTTCCAGGCAAGATCATGTGCAAGGCGATGGGGGCGAAGCGTCGCCCAACCAGGCCAGCGATCCTGACCCTGGATTGCCCGCAGTATTGCTTTGCCTGCCTCAAGCCAGTTCTGATGCATGAACCCCGCCAAGGGCGATCGGCGGGCATCGTAGGATCGGTAGTCCACCAGCACGCTACTCACAACCCAGTGAAGCCCGGGGTAGCGCTTTCGGGCCCACAAGCAGGGTATCTGGTCCGCCCATCGGCCGAGGTTAATCGAGTGAATCAGGTCCCAGGGTTCGCTGGCTAGCAGGCGCTTGAATTCGCCAACTTCGGTCGCCACGACAGCCTGGTGCCCGCGTCGCACTAAGGCAGCTGCGGTTTGCTCGACCTGAACGCTGTCGCCTCCGGGTTGCGACCAGAGGCTTTTGCGGGCAAAAAAAAGCAGCTTCACAGGCTAAATGTACTGCGCTGCTGGCGTACCTTAGAGGGGAATCATCAAACGATCTGCAGCCATGGCCATACCCAAGTTTTTAGTTGGTGACAACACCGACCATCCCGAGAGCGTATTCCTTATTCACACGGAGTTCCCCCGCTTTGTAATGGACCTAGACACCGACGAGATTGAGTGGCTCGACGATGTTGACGGCGAAGACGAGGCTGACTTGACCGACGAAATGGCCAAGTTGCTCGGCGAGGCTCAGGTCTTTTACCAGCGCGAAGTAGAGCGGTACGAGGAGCTCGAAGACTAGGCAATGAACTTTTGGAAACGACTACAGTGGCGCGAGAACGCGCCGCTAGCGCTTCCTGTGGTCGCCGGTCAGGTAGGCCATATTGCCGCTTCGGTAGCGGATTCCGTCATGGTGGGTCGGCTCGGAACCATTCCGCTCGCGGCCGTTTCGCTGGCAAACAGCATTCTGTCGGTTCCTCTTGTTTTTGGAATAGGTATGGCATACGGGCTTACTCCCCTGGTGGCCCAGGCCTACGGCCAACGCCGCCGAGCCAAGGGCCAGCAGCTTCTCAAAAATGCCGTAGTAGTCAACCTTGCTGCCGCAGTGCTCATGACCCTTGCAGCCTATGCCATGGCCTGGGGCGCCGAGCAAACTGGGCAGGACCCGCGTGTAATCGACGCCTACCGCGACTACTTCTTCATTGTTTCGCTCAGCTATGTTCCCTTTATGCTATTTATGGCGGGCAAGCAGTACCTCGAGGGCATGGCCCAAACCAAGATTCCGATGCGCATCAGCATAATCGGGAACAGCCTCAACATTGTACTCAACGCACTGCTCATTTATGGTTGGTTCGGGTTCCCGGAGTGGGGAATGGCCGGAGCCGGCATCGCAACCCTAATCGCCCGCATTTACATGGCTGTGGCGATGTACTTTTTTCTCTTTCATCGCGGATTCATCGACCTCGAGATTTGGTCCGCCGCACGCCTAACGGTGTATCGGGTTTGGGCCTTGCTCAAGCTCGGGGTGCCTACGGGCCTGCAGTATATTTTTGAGGTTTCGGCCTTTGCCTTGTCTGCCTGGATCATTGGAACCTACGGCGCTACCGCTCTGGCTGCGCACCAGGTGGCCATAAGCCTTGCGTCCATTAGCTACATGGCCGCTACGGGGCTCGGAGCCGCCGCCACCATTCGCATCGGGCAGTTTCTGGGGCAGCGCAACTACGCAGCAGCCCGTGAGGCAGCGACCAGTCTTTTTGGCTTGACGGTGCTTTTTATGACCTTCACCGGCCTGCTCTTTCTCTTTGGGCGCGGCCTCTTCCCCTTTCTGTACACCGACGACCTTGACGTGGCCCGACTGGCAGGCCAGCTTTTAATTGTTGCGACGCTCTTTCAAATTTCAGACGGAATGCAAGCCACCGCCCTGGGTGCGTTGCGCGGAATTCAGGACGTGAAAATACCCACCGTCTTCACTTTTGTGGCCTACTACGTGGTAGCGCTGCCGCTCGAGTGGGTTCTCGGGACCTATTTTGCTTGGGGCGCCGTGGGCGTTTGGGCGGCCCTTGCTATCGGACTCAGCATTGCTGCGCTGGCTATGACTTGGCGCTTTTACCGGAGGCTTGACGTGCTCTCGGCCCGCTAGGTGCTGCCTTAGGCGTATCGCTCGGCCTCTTCCCCAGTGATTGGGCTCGTTCCCAGGATGTAAAGCCGCTCGATAACGTTGCGAAGCTGGCGCACGTTGCCGGTCCAATCCATTTGCTTTAAATGGTTCATCGCTTCGGAACTCAATTGCTTGGCAGGCCCTTGCATCTGGTCCAGGAAGTGTTGGGCAAGAAGGGGAATGTCGTCGCGGCGGTCGTTCAATGCCGGTACCTCAATTACAATCACGCTCAGGCGGTGGTAAAGGTCTTCGCGAAAGCGTCCGGCCGCGATTTCAACTTTTAGGTTTTTGTTGGTGGCCGCGAGCACGCGCACGTTGACCGACACCGACTTGCCGCTGCCCACCGGCGTAATGCTGCCCTCTTGAAGGGCCCGAAGCACCTTGGCCTGGGCCGAGAGGCTCATGTCGCCAATCTCGTCCAGAAAGAGGGTTCCGCCGTCGGCCAATTCAAACTGGCCCTTGCGGTCTTTAATCGCGCTAGTGAAGGAACCTTTTGTGTGACCAAAAAGCTCCGATTCAATAAGTTCTGAGGGTATGGCTGCGCAATTAACCTCAATGAAGGGCTGGCGTGATCGGGCCGAAAACTGGTGAAGTTGGTTCGCAACAATTTCTTTACCGCTCCCATTGGGACCCATAATCAGGACCCGTGCATCGGTAGGAGCCACCTTCTCGAGCATGGCACGTACCGATTCTAGCGCAGCAGATTCCCCAACCATCTCAAACTTCTTGTCTACTTTTTTGCGCAATCGATGGTTTTCGGCGACCAGTTTTTTGCGGTCCAGGGCTTGGCGGATGGTGGTTATGAGTCGGTTGAGGTCCGGCGGCTTGGCAATGTAGTCGTAGGCTCCGCCTCGAATGCAGCCGACCGCGGTATCGAGGTCACCGTGCCCGCTAATCATCACAAAGGGAGTGTCGCCGTAGTGGGTCATGGCATGAGCCAGAACCTCGAGGCCGTCGCGCTTGGGCATTTTAATGTCGCAAAGCACCAGGTCGTAGCTCGCTCCGTCTAGGGCTTCTATGGCCTGCTCTCCGTCTTCGGCCTCGTCGATGGAATGCTTGGGGTCCTCGTTGAGCAGGATGTTACGGAGCACATTGCGAATGGCTTTTTCGTCTTCTACCAGGAGTATGCGCGCCATGGGGTTTCGGGGTCTTTGATGCTGTTCCAAACGCCTTCTTTAAGGGCGAAGCCGCTGAGAAGCATGCGGTGTGCGTTGATTCGTGCCAATACTAAGTCGATTTGCCGAGCACTGAGGTGCATGGTTTCGGCCCGCATGGCGAGCATTCCAGGCATCAAAAGTCGTGCCTCGGTCTTGGCGGACTGTATTGCCTTGGAGGTCTTTGGCCATAAAGCCAGATCGAATTCTGCCCGGGCTTGTGCAAGTGCCAGTTCTTCTCGTCCGGACAGCCGGGCCATCACATTGTAAAGCGTATCAAAGGATCCGCTTGAACCGATTAAAATCCCGCAGGGATTCTGGTCAATGGCTGCCCACAATGGAGCCAGTTCAGACTCCAGGTAGTGGTCGATCGCCGTCCATTCCTGCGGGCTTGGGGGGTCTCCGGGCAAAAAAAGCTCAAAAATTCTGCTTACTCCGAGGCTAAAACTTGCCGACCAAAGGGTTTGCCCCGACTCCCTGAGAATGAATTCGGTGCTGCCACCTCCGACGTCCATGATGAGGTGCCGGTCGCGGAGTTCCGGCCAGGCCTGGGCCACGCCCTCTGCGATAAAGGCAGCCTCTTGGTCGCCATCAATGATGCAAATTGCCTGTCCGGTCTCGGCCTCGATTCGCGCTGCGAGCTCCGCGCCATTGGCCGTGGACCGCATGGCCGAGGTGGCAAAGGCGAAGCTTCGTACTGCCCCATGGGCACGAGCGCTGGCAAGGTGCTGTGCCACAGCGGCTAGGGCTCGATCCGCAGCGTCGGGGGCAATGATTCCGTCGCGAAGTCCGCCCGCACCCAGGCGCACGGATAGTTTGTCGCTAAAAACTAGGGCGCCGTCGGCGCTCCGCACCAAAAGATTGAAGGTGTTGGTCCCTAAATCAAGAACAGCCGTATGCGCCATGGCTATTAATTAATGCTTCATGCGGATCCACTTCCAGAGGTCGGCGTAGGTCGTCTTTTTGCCGTAGCTCAAGATTCCGACTCGGTAAATGCGGCCCGCGAGCCAAACGGTGCCCAGAAACCCGAGAACCATGAAGCTCATGCTCGCCAAAAGTTCGTACCAGGGAACGCCAAAGGGTATGCGAATCATCATCGCAATAGGGGCAGAAAGGGGAATCATCGATAAAACGACGGCAAGCGTTCCGTTGGGATTCTCCATCATGGAGGTTGCCATGACAAAGGTGAGGACCAGGGGTAGGGTAAGGGGGAGCATGAACTGCTGCGTGTCGGTTTCGCTGTCGACGGCTGCACCAACGGCCGCAAACAGGGCCCCGTAGAGAAGGTAACCCGACAAGAAGTAGAACAAGAACATGCCGATGAGCCCAGGCACGTTAATCGTGTCAAGCACTTCAAGCGCGGACTGCATCATGCCCGATTGGGGCATGCCGGCGGCCGACATGGCCTCCATTTGGCTGGGATCGGTAGCAAGAAGTCCGGCTGCTCCCGCTGCCGAAGCGACGGCCAGGGTGAGAACAATCCAGATGCCAAACTGAAGAAGCCCTACCGTGGCAATGCCTAGAATTTTGCCCAGCATAAGTTGGGCTGGCTTAACCGAGGTTACCAGAACTTCGACGATGCGCGATGTTTTTTCTTCAATAACGCCGCGCATAATTTGGGCTGCGTACAAAAAGGTGAACATATAAACCAGAATTCCGCCCAAAAAGCCAATGGCGGTCTTGACCTCGGTGCCCGATGCCTGGCTGCCCTGATCGCTCAATTCCAAAGACTTAACCGAGGCTGAGGACTTGGCTTGGGTCACGATGGCCGGATCAACCCCAAAATGGCGAAGCTTGCCCTCGTAGGCAAAGCGCTCGAGCAGGCCTTCAAGCTCGCTGGCCAGCCCAAGCGGCGCCGTCTCTTTGGTGTAAAGCTTGGCATTTTGAATGCTGAATTCCGCATCGCCATTAATGGATTCCGGAATGTAGAGCAGGCCGTCTACCTCCTCTTGGTCGCGGACCAACTTCAGCCCCTGTTCTTCGCTGACCTCCGCAGGATTGAGGTAGGCGAGGTTTGCGCCTTCGGCCTTGGGGGTTCCGGGCAAGATATAGCTGTGGTCCACCACTAGAAGATTGAGGTCCTCGGGTTCGCTCGAGCTGGACAGTAGGGCAGGCGCAATGATGAGTGCTCCAAAGAGTATGGGCCCGAGGAGGGTCATCACCAAAAAGCTTCTTTTGCGGATTCGAGTGGTGATTTCTCGCTGGGCAACTAGTAAGAATGGTTTCATGCCTGCGTGACGGTTTTAATAAATAAATCTTCGATGCTCGGTACCACCTCTTCAAACTGGTAGGGCTGTACTTGGCTTGCCAGGGCTGAGAGTACCCGGCTCGCATCCTGCACGCCGGCGCGAAGCCCCAGGTGAATAATTCCATCGGTTTCAATGCGGTGCTCTGATGCGCTTACGCCCTCGGGAAGGTGCAGTTCTAAAGGCTGTTCTGACCGGTAGCGAAGGATGAATTGGCCCGATCGGTGCTGGTCCTTGAGGTCCTGCAGCGTTCCGTGAAGCACATTCCGCCCCTGATGCACCAAGGCGATGTGGCTGCAGAGTTCCTCTACGCTCTCCATGCGGTGGGTGGAGAATACAATGGTGCGCCCCTCGCGGTGGAGCCGCAGCATTTCATCGCGAATCAGCTGCGCATTGATTGGGTCAAAGCCCGAGAAGGGCTCGTCGAAGATCAAGAGCTCTGGCTCGTGCAGCACCGTGGTAATGAACTGCACCTTCTGAGCCATTCCCTTAGACAGGTCGCTGACCTTTTTGTCCCACCAACTCTGAAGTTCCCAGCGCTCAAACCACGAGTGCAGGCGCTGTTTTGCGTCGGCTGAAGAAAGTCCGCGAAGCCTGGCTAAATACATGGCCTGCTCGCCAACCTTCATGCTTTTATAGAGCCCGCGTTCCTCGGGCAGGTAGCCAATGCGCTGTGCTGCATCAGGGCCCAGGGGCGAGCCAAAGAGCTCTAAGCTGCCTTCGTCAGCTTCTAAAATTCGGTTTATAATTCGAATGAGCGTGGTCTTGCCGGCCCCGTTGGGTCCGAGGAGGCCAAACAAACTGCCCTGCGGAACCTCCATGTCTAAGCCCCGCAGCGCGTGGTGCGTAGCGTAGCGCTTGTGGATGCCTTTTGCCCTTAATGCGTTCATGCTATTGATTCTTTTACTTTTTTATGATCCCAGTGCTGGAGCAATTCTATGGCTTCAGAGACCTTGTAGACGCCGTCCACGACAAGGTAGTTGCGCCGGTCCTTTTGCTTCATTTGAAACCTTTTGCTGTTGCGCTGAAGGTCTTCCAAAAACTGTCCCAAAACGTGCTCGGGAATCGAGAAATCGCCATCGTCCGGAAAATAGGCCATGAGCTTATTGGATTTGATGCGGATTTTGTCCATGCCCATGGACTGGCCCAACCAGCGAATATGCAGGGACTGCAGCATGTTTTCGGCGGCGGGCGGAAGGGTTCCAAAGCGATCTACAAGGCCTAGGCGATAGGTTTCAAGGCTTTCGGGGCCCGGCAATGCGTCGAGTTCGCGGTAAATGCGGAGTCGCTCCTCGACCGAGTTTACGTAGGTGTCGGGAAGCAGCAGTTCCCAGTCGGTATCGAGCTGGCATTCCCGCGTTTGCGTCCAGCCGCCTCGCTGCTCCTGGTAGAGTTCCTTAAAGTCAGACTGCTTGAGTTCTTCGACCGCCTCGGCCAAGAGTTTTTGGTAGGTTTCAAAGCCCAGGTCGTTAATGAATCCGCTCTGTTCGGCGCCCAACAGGTCGCCGGCACCCCGGATTTCAAGGTCGCGAAGGGCTATTTTGAATCCGGATCCAAGGTCGCTAAACTGTTCAAGGGCCTGCAAGCGTTTGCGCGCCTCTTCCGGAAGTCCGCCAAGGGGAGGCGAGATGAGGTAGCAAAATGCCTTGCGGTTGCTCCGCCCAACCCGTCCGCGCATCTGGTGCAGGTCGCTTAAGCCAAACATGTGCGCGTCGAGTATGATAATGGTATTGGCATTGGGCACGTCTAGCCCGTTTTCGACTATAGTGGTGCTCACCAATACGTCGAACCGCGCCTCCATAAAGCCAATGATCAGCTCCTCCATTTCGTGCCCGTTCATTTGGCCGTGTCCTGTAGCAATGCGCGCATCGGGAACCAGGCGCTGCAGCATTCCGGCCACCTCGCTGAGGTTTTGAATGCGGTTGTTGATGACAAAGATTTGGCCGCCTCGGCTAATTTCATAGGAGATGGAGTCTCGCAGGCGTTCTTCGTTGAAGCCCATCAGGTAGGTATCAACGGGCTGGCGGTTGGGGGGCGGAGTCGTCATTACGCTGAGGTCCCGCGCCGACATGAGCGAAAACTGCAGGGTGCGCGGAATAGGAGTCGCCGACAGCGTCAGGGTGTCGATGTTGGCCTTCAGTGTTTTGAGCTTGTCTTTGGCGTTGACCCCAAACTTCTGCTCCTCGTCGATGATCATGAGGCCCAGGTCCTTAAATTTTAGGTCTTTGCTCAGGATGCGGTGGGTGCCAATGAGTATGTCGATTCTGCCCTCTTCAAGGTCTTGAAGTATAGCTTTGATCTCTTTGGCACTTCGCGATCGGTTAATGTAGTCCACTCGTGCAGGCAGGTCCTTGAGCCTCTTGCTGAAGGTGCGAAAGTGCTGAAAGGCCAGCAGCGTTGTAGGTACTAAAATGGCCACCTGCTTGCTGTCTGCAACCGCCTTGAACGCCGCCCTCACGGCAATTTCAGTCTTGCCAAAGCCCACGTCTCCGCAAATTAGACGGTCCATGGGAATGGGGGATTCCATGTCGTTTTTAACGTCTGCCATGGCCTTGATTTGGTCGGGAGTGTCTTCGAAGGCAAAGGAGGCTTCGAGTTCGTGCTGCAGGTAGCTGTCTGGGCTAAAGGCAAAGCCCTTGGCCTCGCGCCGCTTGGCATATAGCTTAATCAAATCAAAAGCAACCTCCTTAACGCGGCGCTTCGTCTTACTTTTTGCATTCTGCCAGGCCGGCGAGCCCAACTTGCTCAGGTTTGGCTCTGTACCCTCCTTGGTCGCATAGGGTGCAATCTTATGCAGGCCGTGAATGCTCACATAAAGAACGTCTGAATCGCGGTAAACCAACTTAATTGCCTCCTGCTTCACGCCGCCCACATCAATCTTTTGGAGGCCGCCGAACCTCCCGATGCCATGGTCGATGTGCGCTACATAATCACCCACCTGAAGCGCATTCAAGTCCTTAAGCGTCAATGCTTGGGCCTGCTCATGCTGGTCGCGAATCGTGAACCGCTGGTAGCGCTCAAAAAGATCATGGTCCACGTAGGCGATCAGGCCAGCAACCGGGTCCTCCCATCCGCGGTGCAGCGCCCCGTCGATCCAATGAACCACCAACTCCTGCCCCTCGGGCTGAAGGTCATTCAAAATAGCCTTAAGGCGCTCGCGTTGGCTCTCCTGGCCGCACATAATCCAGAGCTCCCGCTTGGCTTGCCGATGGCCGTCTAGCGTTCGGGTCAAGAGATCAAAATTCTTGGCAAAGGCAGGCTGCGCAGCGGTTTGCAGCGAACTAGGGTCCGGAAGCTTGCCGTCAACAGCCAGCACTCGGCCCTTGAGTTCGCGCTCCCATTCTGCCCCCCGCAAATAGAGCTTATGCGGCTCAAGACGGCGCACCACAGACTGTAGGGCCACGTAGGCCTCCTCGGCCAGGGCATGAATTCGGTCGAGCTTGTCCAAGGCCACTTCGGGACGCTCCACCCAAACTAGGGCCTCGGGACCCACGTAGGACGTGAGCGACTCACGGCGCTCGTCGCTGGTCTTGTCTTCAACGTTGGGTACCAGGGTCATGCGGTCTACACGGCTCAACGTAAGCTGGTTAACCACATCAAAGGTGCGAATGCTCTCTACCTCGGAACCAAAGAATTCCAGGCGATGCGGCTCAGAATGCGCAAATGAAAAAACATCCACAATCCCGCCCCGAACGGCGAACTGCCCGGGCTTTTCGACAAAATCGACGCGCTCGAAGTGCAGCTCAAAAAGGTACTCGTTTAAAAAGTTGACGTCGAGCTTGGCGCCAAGTGCAACCTCCATGCTTCGGGAGTCCAGTTGGGTTCGCGTAATGACCTTCTCGGCAATGGCCTCGGGGTAGGTAACCACAATAATCGGCTTCGTTCCGCGCAATCGGTCCAAAACTTCAGCGCGTAGCCCTATGTTGGCATTGTCAATCTGGTCGCGGTCGGCATAGGGCCTGCGGTAGGAGTCCGGGAAGAACAGTACCGAATCTTTGGGGAGCAGTTTCTCGAGGTCGTTGAAAAAATAGGCGGCTTCCTCTTTGTCGCTACGCAGCAGGATAATGGGGCGTTTTAGCTCCAAAAGGGCGCTCGCTGCGACGACGGCCTGCAGGGACCCTGCCGCTCCGCAAAGCGGAACATGAGATCCGGCTGCTGCCGAGGCCCAGGTCCGCAAAAAGGCTGCGACGCGCGGGTCGCTGCGGTAAATTTCTAAAAATGAATTAGGTGCGGCCAAAAAAGACTCAACCGCGAAGAAAACCCTCGGCTTCGAGGACCATCGCGGTAGAGCCGACAAAGTACGGCACCCGCTGGTGAAGTTCTTCGGGCTTTAGGTCTAAAATTCGGTTAAATCCGTCGGTGGCCCGCCCGCCCGATTGCTCGGCGATAAAGGCCAAGGGATTGCACTCATAAAGCAAGCGCAGCTTGCCCTTAGGACTCTTGGTTCCGGTGGGGTAAATGTAAATTCCGCCCTTAATCATGTTGCGGTGAAAGTCGCTCACCAGGGACCCGATGTATCGCGAGGTATAGGGCCGGTCGGTCGCTAAGTCCAGCTCCTGGCAAAACTTGAGGTAGCGCTTCACGCCCTCCGGAAAATGCACGTAGTTTCCCTCGTTAATGGAGTAAATCACGCCGCGTTGGGGCATGCGAATGTTCTCGTGACTGAGCAAAAACGTCCCAAGCGAGGGGTCGAGGGTGAATCCGTGTACCCCATAGCCCGTGGTGTAGACCAAAATGGTCGACGAGCCATAAATCACATAGCCTGCGGCCACCTGCGCGTTGCCAGGCTGAAGAAAGTCCTCGAGCTGCACGGGGCTTCCGATGGGGCTTACGCGTCGGTAAATGCTAAAAATGGTGCCGATTGAGACGTTGACGTCGACGTTGCTCGAGCCGTCAAGGGGGTCTATGGCGATGATGTACTTAGCGTTTGCGTGAATCGGATCCGTAAAGGCAATAAAGTCTTTAAGCTCCTCGGACGCGACACCAGCCACTTCGCCACGTTGGCGCAAGGCTTTGATAAACACGTTGTTGGCATAGACGTCTAGCTTCATTTGGCGCTCTCCCTGCACGTTGTCTTCGGTGCTGGCTCCCAAAATGTCGGCGATGCCCGCCTTATTAATTTCTCGGTTAACGACCTTGGCCGCCAAACGAATTGCCGAGAGAAGGGCGGTCAACTCCCCCTTGGCATAGGGAAATTTTTCTTGGTTTTCAATCAAGTACTCGCCAAGCGTAATAGCGCGCGCTGCACTCATAGGGTAGTAATCTAGGGTTGCGGTAAAGATAGCCGAAGTGCATTACTTTCGTTGCGTGGTGGCGCATTCTGAAGGTATTTTGATACGCAAGGCTGGTGCTGGCGACATTCCAGCGGTGCTTAGCCTAGTGCGGGTACTTGCGGAATTTGAGCGCGCTGCCCATGCGGTGACTCTCACGGAGGCCAGCATGCGGGCGGACCTTGAGGCCGGACACTTTGAAGCTTGGTTGGCCACGGAAGGCCAGGGAAGGGCCATAGGGCTCGTAGTCTGCCACCGACGCTACTCTACCTGGAAGGGTTTGACGGCCCACCTCGAGGACCTCGTGGTGCTCGAAGACTTTCGCGGCCAGGGTTTGGGCCGCAGGCTGCTCGAAGTCGCAGTGTCCTGGGCTCAGTCCATTGGTGCCCAGCGCCTTCACTGGGAAGTCCTCGATTGGAACCAGCCCGCAATTGACTTTTATGAGGGTTTGGGAGCCGAGCTGAACCGGGATTGGATTCCCTGCCGCCTCGGCGAGCTGGCCCTGGCGAACTTTCCCCTTCGATACCCTCTTTATGCTTCATAATTGGTCTGTATTTAAGTTTGGCGGCGCGTCGGTCAAAGACCCCGAAGCCCTGCGCAATGCGGTTCGACTGGTTCGCGACTACGGCAAGGCTCCCTTGCTCGTGGTGGTTTCTGCCATGGGCAAAACAACCAATGCCCTGGAGCGCTTCATTGAGGCTCGCGAGATGGGTCAGCTCGAGGAGGCCCAACGCGAACTCCAAGAAATAGCAGGCTTTCACGAGGGCATTGCCCAAGAGTTGGGCTTGCTCGACCCGGAGCTCCGCGACCAACTCCAAGCCTTGTGGGCCCAAGCCGACCGGGTGAATTCGGAGCAAGCCTACAATCCGCGCTACGACGCAACCGTTTCTTTAGGCGAAATTGCCTCGTCGCTCCTCTTCGCTGCCGCCCTGCGCGCCGACGGACGCGACACCCATTGGCTCGACGCCCGAACGGTCCTGCGAACCGACGCGACCTACCGACGGGCCAGCGTGGACTGGTCCCAAACTCAAGCCGCTGTGGCCAAGGCTTTAGTAAGTCCTGCAGAGGTAACCATCACCCAAGGTTTTATTGGTTCGGCGCCCGACCATACGACCACGACCCTGGGGCGAGAGGGTTCCGACTACAGCGCGGCGGTGTTTGCCCAATCGCTCCAAGCTAAAGTTTTGGTCATCTGGAAGGACGTTCCCGGCATGCTCAGCGCCGACCCTAAGGTTTTTGAGGGAGCCGTCCGCCTTGAGGAGGTACCCTACCGTGAGGCCATCGAGCTGGCTTTTTATGGGGCCAGTATAATTCACCCCAAAACCATACAGCCTCTGGCGCAAGGAGGAACCGTACTGCAAATTCGGTCCTTCATGAACCCTGAGGCAGCCGGTACCGAAGTAGGACCCTTTGCAGCCCTTCGCCCGGAGGTTCCCTGCTGGATTCGCCACGAGAATCAGGTGCTAATCGAGGTTGCGAGCCGCGACTTTAGTTTTTTGTCGGAGGGGAATCTCAGCGAGGTCTACCGAATTTTTGCCGAAGAAGGCCTTTTGGTGAGGGCCGCGCAGCACCGTGCCCTCTCGACCCAGTTTGCGGTAAACAACGATAGAATTGCGGTTCCGCGCGCTTTAGAGCGCCTCAATGCAGGCTACCGAACCAGTGCCGAGTACGGCTTGCGCATGACGACCGTTCGCCGGCCCGACGCGGAGGCGCTCGCTGCACTGCTGTCGAGCGGGTCGCTTCGCATGGTGTTACGAAATCATGAAGTTGCTCAGGTCCTCACGGCACCGGACTAACTTAGCCTCATGAAGACCAAGCCGCTGATTTCCATCGATGAAGTGCGCGGATTTTTAAACCAGCATTTCAAAGATGAACGCTGGGAGGGTCCCTTAGGCCGAGAAAGAGGTTTCGCCTGAGGCTGCGCAAGCGCGACAGGGAGTTTATTGCACAAAGCGAACCCGCAGACATGCAGCGCTTTGACCGCTTAATTTCAGACATTGAGCCAAGCGGATTGCGCTTTCCGGTGCTCATTAAAAAGTACGCTGGCCAAAATGCCAAGGTTATCGCGTTCAACCGGGAACCTGAGTTCAATACCGTCGATGCACTAATGTACATGGACGTCAGTGACCTTCCTCAAGAAACCCTCAGGCCAGTGCTCGAGGAGCTCGAGGCCGCTCAGTCCCAGGTGTAGATGGCGTACTGCGCTCCGAGGCGCAGCTGAAGAAGCAGATCGCCCCCCTCTTGATTTGCCCGCTCAAATCCTTCGAGTCGGTCGCCAGGCAGGGTCTGAATGGCTCCCTCAACAAACCAGGACCAGTGCTCGCTTAGGCGGTGCACCACTCCGATTCCTCCACCGTAGGCAGGGCTAAAGTTGCTCCCCTCGTGGAACTCGGTATCGCCAGGATAAGGCACCGTGGTATTGTAGCTCGACTGGCTCACAATGCCCGAGATTTGCCCAAACCAATAGGGTGCTGTGCCATTGCGCTTCCAGTATCGGCCATAGGGCATGCTGTAGTTTTGAATCCTCAGGCTGGGCTGCAGGTAGTTAGAACGCACGTCGATCCCACTAAATCCATTAACACCCTCTGTAGACAGCGCATAAATGCTCCCGTAGGCCAATCCAAGGGCTAATTCCCAACGAGAATGAAATTGAAATCCGATGCTTGAGGCAGCATGACCGCGGACCTCACTGACCGCAGAGGCGAAGGATGAGCCATTGAAATCGCCGGCATAGGTTGAGGTTCCGATTCCGCTCCGAAGGTTTATGGCCTGAAAGGACCGTTGGGCGAAGGCAGTAGTGCCCAAAGACAGGGCAGCTATTAGGTAAAAGACACGCATGGCAGCGAAGATACGCGCCTCCCGTCGGAGCCGCAAAATACCGACTTGGCCAAAAAGACAAAACCCGGCGCAGGGCCGGGCTTTGCAAAAAAAAATAGAACTTTGACCCTATTGAGCCGCTAAAATCTGCTTGCTCACGCGACCATTGGGGCCATAAACCAACTCATAATGCTGGCTCTGGTCGGCTGAGGTAGTCAGCCAGGTGCCGACCTTTCTGTCGTGAAAGTACTGACCCTGGATCAGTACCCTGCCTGACTCGTGGTAGAACACAAAAATTCCGTGGCGCTCGCCATTATGGTAGTAGCCTCGTTCCTTAATCTGACCATTCGCATAGTATTTAGTGTATTCCGTGCGATCGCCGAGTTCGGCAATAGTCATGCGTTCTTTACTACTGGGGTTGTTGTCGGGGCGCAGGTCCTGAGCTTGAAGAACCAAGCCGGATGTCAACAGCGCCACAGCTAGAAAAATCTGTTTCATGGCGTCCGTATGTTAAGTTAATGTTACTCGAAGTTAACACTAAATTAACATTGTACAACATTAGCGACGCGATTTACTAAAATTTCTGCCATTTGGGCAAAGGCTTGGCTGCTCCATCCGGCTATGTGCGGCGTAATCAGCACATTAGGATGGTTAACAAAATCATTCCAAAATTCGGGTAAGGCCGATAAACCCTCGAGATTACTCCGTTCAATGTCTAAGACATCTAGTGCAAGGCCTCTGATGAGCCCCTCTTGCAGCGCTCGGTATGCGTCGTCAAGAGGCATAATGCTCCCACGGCTGGTGTTAATCACCCAGGGTTTGCGCTGGCAACGCTTCCAAAAGTTATAGTCGGCGTAGCCCTTAGTCTCGGCTGCCAGGGGCAGGTGAAAGCTAATGATGTCAGACTCGGCCTGTATCTGCTCGAGGCTCGACTCGCCCTCGAAGCCAGTTCGGTACTTGTCATGGGCAAGCAGGCGGATTCCCATGCCCTGAAGAACTTCGGCAAATGCTGGCCCCGTATTGCCGTAGCCCACGATGCCTATGCTCGCACCTCGAAGCTCCCAGCCGGTGTTTTCGGCCCGCTTCCATTGACCCTCAATCACCTCTCGGTTAGCCCATGCAAGGCGCCTGGTCAGCGACAGGAGCATGCCCAGCGCATGCTCGGCAACGGCCCTAGCGTTGCCCTCGGGCGCACTCAGGCAGGCGATTCCTCGTGCGGACGCGGTAGCGCAATCAATGTGTTCCATTCCGCTGCCAAAACGGGCGATCCAGCGCAAACGGGGTGCGCGGTCGAGCAGGTCCGCGTCTACCCTGATGCGGCCTCTAAGCACAAGGCCGGTTGCTTCGGCAAGGGGAAGGTCCGCACTAGGCAATGCGTAGCAGCGCACTA
>NSIH01000019.1 GCA_002737315.1 Flavobacteriales bacterium | reverse complement strand
AGCTACGACCAATGGGGCGTGGAATTAGGCAAAGAAATGGCCAATGTGGTACTTCCGGAGCTTGAGGGCGACGGCCCCATCGGCCTGCACGACTCCTCCACTACTGCGCTAATTGATCACGTGCGCACCTTGTCTAGCAAGGCGCTGAGTGTCTGAGCCTCCTGGTCGGTTAGGCGCTTGGGCAAATCCTCTTTGGTAAACTTGTCTACCGACCGAATCTGGCCGAGCAATTCAAGCCCGCGTAGGGTTAAAAATATTTTCTTTACCCTGCCGTCTTCTTTGATGGCTCGGCGCTCCACGTAGCCCAACTTAACCATGCGGTCCACCAGCCGTGAAACGTCGCTCGTGCGGTCGAGCAAGCCGCTGCGAATCACCCCAGCAACGAGTCCTTCGGGATGCGCGGCCCTCAGCAGACGAAGCGCATTGTACTGCTGCATCGTGATTTTATAGGGGTCTAAGGCAAGGCCAATACGGCCCTTGATCCAGTGGTTGGTAAACATAATATTGGTCACCGCCACCTGCTGGTTGCTGTGCCAATTGCGCCGAGGGAACTCTTCTTGAATACTCTTACCCATTGTGGCTAAGACAATTAGAGCTTAAGAATGTCGACCTCCTTCTCGGCCACTCGCTGATCAATTAAGCTGCTGTTCTTGTCAACCATGGCCTGAATTTGATTCTCCAGGTCCTTGCGCTGGTCTTCGCTTAGGCCGTCCTTTTCCATGCGCTTTGCCTCATCCATACCCTCCTTGCGCACACTGCGTATGGCCACTTTAGCATCCTCGCCTTCAACCTTTGCCATGCGGACGAGCTCCTTGCGTCGCTCCTCAGTCAAGGGGGGAATATTGATGATTACCGCGTCGCCGTTGTTCATTGGATTGAATCCCAGGTTCGCATAGGTTATCGCCTTCTCAATATCATGAATCAGGTTTTTCTCAAAGGGCTGAACAAAGAGTGTTCGCGCATCAGGCGTGGTTATGTTGCTCACTTGCTGCAACTTAACTTGACTTCCGTAGTAGTCAATAAAAATACCGTCCAGCATGGTCGGGTTAGCGCGACCTGCTCGGATTTTAAGCAAGGCCTTGTCAAGATGGGATATTGCCTTAGTCATGTCTTCGGCTAACGACTCCTGCAAAAAACTGAGTTCTTCTTCCATAATTAGGGGTTTTACGAAACCAAGGTCCCCACGTTGTCTCCTTGAATAACTCGGAGCAAATTGCCCGGCTTGTTCATGTCAAAAACCACAATGGGAAGGTTATTTTCTTGACTAAGGGTGAAGGCAGTGAGGTCCATCACATTGAGTCCGCGCTCATAAACCTCGGTGTAGCTTATGGTCTCGTAGCGTTTAGCACTGGAGTCCTTCTCGGGGTCGGCCGTGTAGATTCCGTCTACACGGGTTCCCTTGAGTATAACCTCGGCCTGAATTTCAATGGCGCGGAGGGTGGCCCCGGTGTCGGTCGTAAAGTAGGGATTGCCCGTTCCCGCAGAAAAAATCACCACTCGGCCCTTTTCTAGGTGGCGGACTGCGCGTCGACGTATGAATGGCTCGCAAATCTTGTCCATTTGAATGGCAGACTGCAGCCGTGTTTGCACCCCGATGCGCTCAAGCGAAGACTGCAGGGCGAGGCCATTGATTACCGTAGCAAGCATGCCCATGTGGTCTGCCTGCACGCGATCCATTCCGTCGTCTGCACCTTGAACACCCCTAAAAATATTGCCTCCTCCGATGACAATACCAAGCTGTGCACCGCTGCTGACCACGGTCTTAATTTCTTCAGCGTAGCGGCTAATGACTTCAGAGTCAATTCCATAAGGCTTATTGCCCATCAGGGCTTCGCCACTGAGTTTAAGGAGAATTCGGCGGTATTTCATCTAAGTGCTAAGATAAGACAAAGGCCGCCCGAGGGCGGCCTTCAATGATTGAAAAACAAATACGATTAAACGCCCAAGCCTACGCGGCGAAAGCCGGTAACCGTCGCGCCGGCAGACGCAGCGGCCACGTACCCTGCAACGCTGAGCTTGTTGTCTTTGATAAAGTCCTGCTCGACCAAAGTATTGTCCTTGTAAAACTTACCGAGCTTGCCTTGGGCAATTCGCTCGATCATTTCCTCGGGCTTGCCTTCTTGGCGCACCAGGTCGCGGGCAATGTCAAGCTCGCGCTCAATAACGTCTGCCGAAACCGAACTTCGGTTTAAACTCACTGGATTCATGGCTGCAGCCTGCATGGCAATGTCTTTTGCTGTTTCTGGAACCCCGGCGCTGATCGCCGCCAAGGTGGCAAGCTTGCTGCCCGAGTGAATGTAGCCCGACACTACCGATCCTTCTAAAGTTTCGTAGTAGGCAATTTCAATTTTCTCGCCGATTAGTCCGGTTTGCTCGATGAGCTTCTCGGCCACGCTGTAGCTGTCGTCAAACTTCAAGGCAAGCAGCTCGTCTTTGCTGGCAGGGAAGCTTGCCAATGCAATAGCGGCCAAATTGCGAGCAATGTCGACAAAGCGATCGTTCATGGCCACAAAATCAGTCTCGCAGTTCAGAGAAACGATGATTCCGCGTGTATTAGACTCGTTGATCATGGCAATGACCGCACCTTCGGTAGCTTCGCGGTCGGCGCGCTTGGCGGCAACCTTCTGACCCTGCTTGCGCAAGACATCGATTGCAGCGTCAAAATCGCCATTGGCTTCAGTGAGGGCCTTCTTGCAGTCCATCATGCCCGCGCCAGTCATTTGGCGCAACTTGTTTACGTCAGCAGCAGTTATGCTCATAATTAAGGGATATTGTCTATTAAGATGTAAAGAAAAACCGGAGCTGTTGCTTCTGCGTTAACTTATTCGGCGGCGATTTTGGCTGCCGCTTTGATAAGTTTCTCGCTTCCTGGCTTGTCCTTCTCGGTTTTACGCTCGCCCATGGCTGACTTAATCGAGACCGAAAGGGTCTCCATAATCAAGGCAATAGACTTAGAAGCATCGTCGTTCGAAGGAATTCCGTAGTCGATCAAGTGCGGATTGCTGTTGGTATCGACCATGGCAAAAATGGGGATGCCAAGGTTGCGGGCCTCCTCGACGGCAATGTGCTCGCGCATGGTATCGACCACAAACAAGGCTGCAGGCAAACGGCTCATGTCGGCAATGGAGCCTAAGTTCTTCTCGAGCTTGGCGCGTTGGCGATCAACCTGCAATCGCTCTCGCTTCGACAGGGTCTCAAACGTACCGTCCGTCTTCATCTTGTCGATGTTGGACATCTTCTTAATGGCCTTGCGAATCGTGACGAAATTGGTAAGCATACCTCCAGGCCAGCGCTCTACGATGTAGGGCATATTCAGGGCCTTGGCCGTGTCGGCAACAATCTCTTTAGCCTGCTTTTTAGTGGCCACAAAAAGAATTTTGCGTCCGCTTCCGGCAATTTTGCCCATGGCCTCCGAGGCAATGGCAAGCTTCTTTTGGGTCTTTTGAAGATCTATAATGTGAATCCCGTTGCGCTCCATAAAAATATAGGGGGCCATGTTGGGGTTCCACTTGCGGGTCTGGTGACCAAAGTGAACTCCTGCGTCGAGGAGCTGCTGAATTTCAGGCATTTGTGCCATAGTGATGAGGGGGGTTTACGTTCGCTAAAAAATCAACGACCAAGTAGCGCCGGGGCGATCTTGATCGTTTGGATGCTAAACCTATTATTCTAAGTATTAACGCTTGGAGAATTGGAATCGCTTGCGTGCTTTCTTCTGGCCGAACTTCTTGCGTTCTACCATGCGCGGGTCGCGGGTCATCAATCCTTCGGGCTTTAATGCAACTCGGAATTCTGGATTAATCTCGCAGAGGGCTCTGGACAGACCAAGTCGAATTGCTTCTGCTTGGCCGGTGATACCGCCACCTTCTACGTTGACAGTAATGTCATAATTGTTCAAATTATCGGTCAAAGAAAGGGGCTGACGTACTTTGTACTGAAGCGTTCCAGTAGAAAAATAGTTAGCCAACTCGCGGCGATTGATAATAATGGCTCCTTTGCCGGGCTTCACATAAACGCGGGCGACTGAAGTCTTGCGGCGTCCGATGGCGTGAGTCGTTGACATCTATTGAATTCGTTTAAAATTGAACCGGTTGCTGGGCCTCATGGCCATGCTCGGCACCGGCGTACACGTGCAGATTGCGAAATAGTTCCGCGCCCAAACGAGACTTAGGAAGCATTCCCTTGACAGCCTTCTCAACCACGCGGGTAGGATGCTTTACCAACTCTTCAGACGGAGTGCTGAAGCGCTGACCGCCTGGGAATCCTGTGTGGCGGATGTATTGCTTGTCGCGCATTTTATTGCCCGATAAGGCAATTTCTGCGGCATTGATTACAATGACGTTGTCTCCGCAGTCCACGTGCGGAGTGTAGTTGGGCCTGTGCTTTCCGCGAAGGCGAAAGGCAATTTTAGAAGCCAGGCGACCAAGTGTCTGGTCTTTGGCGTCAACCAAGACCCAGATTTTGCCTGCGTTGGCCTTAGTGGCCGAAATCGTTTTGTAGCTTAGCGAATCCACGGTGCTGTACTTTTTTGGGGCTGCGAAGATACGCAATATGTATTAAAGCTCAAAGATTGTTGGCGTAGAAATTGAAGGATTACTAATAAAGAATTTGCGATTATGCATTCAACCAACCCTCCTGCGCGCACATTTATTCTGCTTCTCTGCCTCTTTGCAGCCCCCTTTGCAGGAATTAGCCAAGTTATTCAGCCCTGCGCCTCCGACGAAATGTATGCATTAGAGGTAGCAGAAAATCCACGGCGCGAAGCGCTCCGCGCCGAAACCGAAGCCGAAATACAGCTCATTTTGCGCAACCAGCGCGCCGGAGATTCGCCCGAATCGGTAGTGCACCAAATACCCGTGGTGTTTCACATCATGTACTACGAAGAGCAAGACAACATCAGCGACGCCCAAATTCAGTCGGCATTGACCATTTTGAACCAAGACATGCGGCGGCTCAATCCCGATACGAGCAATTTGAGGGCTGTTTTTAAAAGCAGCGCAGCCGACCTTGAAGTTGAATTTGTTTTGGCCAAAATCGGGCCCAACGGAGAATGCAGCAACGGAATCAACCGCCGGTGGAACATCAACAGCCTGGCCGCCAATAATAACATAAAAAGCAGCCCGAGCTGGCCCAACACCAAGTACCTCAACATCTGGGTCGTACGGGGTATTAATCTCTCAGGGACCCCGGCCGGCACCATTGTCTTAGGGTATTCTGCCTTCCCCTACAACGGGATTCCAGGCATCCAAGACGGCATCGTAATTCGCCACGATCAGCTTGGAAGCGTCGGAACGGCTCAGGGTGAACGCCACCGAACGCTCACCCATGAGGTGGGCCACTACCTTAACCTGTTTCATACGTTTCAGGGAGGCTGCGCCTTTGGCGACCAATGCGCCGACACCCCGCCCGTCGCGGCCTCAAGCAGCGGATGCAACTCCAACCAGAATACCTGCACCAACGACCTGCCCGACCTGCCCGACATGATTGAGAACTTCATGGACTACAGCTCGAACCAGTGCATGAACACCTTCACGCAAAACCAAAAGTCCCGCGCCAAGGCCGTTTTAACTTCGAGCCAACTGCGGGGCAACCTAGCCAGCGCCGCAAACCTCATGGCCACAGGAGTAAGTGGCACGGTGAACTGCAGCCCCGTGGCTGACTTTGAAATTACCAATCCTTTGCTCTGCTCGGGGGATTCTTTGACCCTGGTTGACCGGTCCAGCAGCATCGGGACGCCCGTCTACCACTGGAATGTACTGAGCGCAAGCAACCAGGTGGTGCACCACGTGATTACGCAAAATCCGAGCCTGGCCTTGCCCAATCCAGGGGTATACTCGGTGAGCCTGACCCTTCAGGCGAGCAACGGGTCCAACACCCTAAACAAACCCCTGTCGGTAACCGTGCGGCCGGTCGCGGGAACGAGCCACAGCCCCTGGTTCATCGGCACCATGGAAGACGAACTGCCCAACGCTTCGTGGGCCACCACGACCTTCGCCGACAGCAGCTACTGGCGACGGAGCGGTGCCGCAGCGCAGCAGGGTCAGGCGAGCTACCTCTTTCAAAACTCCAAACTCATAGCTGGGGGTGAGGTGAGTGCCCTCGTGGGCGGACCCTTTGCCTACCCCAATACGGGCACCCTGAACCTGCGTTTTGCCCATGCCTTTGCGCGAAAGGCATCCAACAACAACGACCAACTCAAGGTCTCGGTCAGCAGCAACTGCGGCGAGACTTGGCAACTGGTGCGCATTATTCCGGCGTTTCAACTTGGTACCGCCGCGATCGTGACGACCCCCTATGTACCTGCGGCCTCAGAATGGAAGTACACTTCGGTAAACCTGGCCGCCCTGGGGCTCCAATCTGCCGGCAACCTCATGGTGAAGTTTGCCCTGAACTCCGGAGGCGGCAACAACCTCTACCTGGACGACGTGCAGCTGAGCACTACCCTTGGCAACGAAGAACTCGTGACCGAGCCAGTATGGATTCAGCCCAATCCCTCGCGTTCGGGAGCTATTCTCGCAGGCGCTCAGGGCGAGGTGCGGGTGCTCGACCTTAGCGGAAGGCTGGTTTGGAAGTCTTATGCCGACGGCGACCTTGCCCTGCCGGACCTCCCCGCGGGCAGTTATGTACTGCACTGCGCTGGGATTAGCCTTCGCTGGAGCGTCCTCTAAGTCCGGGTAAAGCGGGCCTACTTGACCTTGAAGATGTAGGTATCGGGGTTGGGCAACTGCGCCACGAGCTCAAACTGCTCAGGATTCGCCTGATAGGCCGGCACAAAGTATCGGCCAATAGAACCATAGCCCAATTGATCCACTACGATGTAGTTGAGGCCCTGCTCCTTAAGCCTTTGGGCAAAGAGTTTTGGGTCGGACTCCGCAGGGATTCGCGTGGCCCGACGCTCTGCGAACAGGTACCAAAGGGCCGGCTTGCTGGTTGCAAACTGAGCGTCTTTGGGCAGGTTGTCTGAGGCGAATTCCCCCAAGCGAAAGTAGTTTTGGTAGGGCGCCGGATACTCGAGCTCGGCCTCGTCGTGAAGGGTGCGAACAGGGCCCAGCATCAGGACGGCCAGCGCGGCAAACCACCATGGGTTCCATGCGGGCAGCGCAGCTCGAGCCAGTTCATAGCAGCCATAAAGGGCCGAGAGCACCAGCACCGGAACCAGGGGTTGAATGAAGCGAACCCCGTACCACACGCTCGGCCAAACCATAAAGATGGCCAGCGAAACCAAGAGGTAGCCGGCAACCAAACTGCGGAGCTTGGGCAGGCGGTAGGTGCCGTAGGCAACGAGACCAAGAACCAAGAGTCCGACCAGAGGGTGCGATACCGGGGCCTCTGGGTTGTAGTCCACCGCAAAAGAAGGCAGCACGCTGTTGGGCAGCTCTTGGCTGAGGTAGCGCCCTGCATTCTCGGTGATGCGGTCCCATAGTCCGCCTGCGTCAACCAAACCCTCTTCGGGGCGGTAGGGGTTGACCGAGAGAAGCTGGTCCACATAGGCCGATCCGGCTTCTACCATTCTGCCGCGCAACACCCAGGGTGCGTAGAGGGCAAAAAAAGTTCCGCCAAAGGTCAAGGCGGCGGCCCAACGGCGCTCAAAAAGCAGATAGAGTCCGATGCCCGCCCCTAAGGCGATGCCTGCGGTGCGAATGTAGAAGGCGACCGAGGCCAAGACCACGACCAACCAAAAGTCGTAGGACTTATAAAATGGCTTGGTCTCAGGATTCCAGCGCAGCAGGGTCCAAAGGGCCAGCATCGAGGCGGCGGTGTAGGGTATTTCGCTCATTATAATGGTGCTCGATCGCAGCAAATGGCTGTTGAGGCCTACCAAAATCACCGCTACCCAAGCCAGCGAAGCCGACCCGCTCGCGCGCTCGGCAAAACTGCGAAACCACCAAAGCGCGGCCGCAAAGAGGATTCCGTTTACCACCTTTAACCAGGTAAAACCCTTGCCAAAAACCATAGCCAATGCCAAAAGGGCGGGATAACCCGGCGGAAAATGACTCGCAGGAGGCGAGCCGGGAATGTGAATGTTGGTGTAGCCCTCCCCTTGCAATAAGGCCTGGCCTAGAATGATGTAGCCCGCATTATCCCCGCCCATATCGAGCTTGAAATCAAAAACAAAGGCGTAGATAAGGCCAAATGCTAGTACAAAGAGGCCGGGTACTTTAAAGCGTTGCATGGGGCGAAGTTAGCAAAGGACTTTTGGCTGATTCGACTCCGGGCCTTGCTAAAATTCAGGAGTCCCATTAAATCCCTACTTATTTTATAGGAATTTAATACCTTTACCGCATGAATTCCCTTTGGATAGGTTTGGTTTACCTCGCGGTGGTGGCGGCCCTAATGCTCCAAGTGCGCGCTGCATGGGCCTTTACCGGCGGTCTGACCCTGCTTCTCATCAGCGGTCAAGTTGGCGCCGACCAGTGGCTTTCGGCAGCCGTCAATCCCAGCCTTTTAGTGCTCTGGCTGCTGCTCATCGCTGCCGCTGCGGTCGAGTCCAAGTTTCGATTGGAGTCTCTGATGCCTAGAACTTCGGGCTTTGGGGACCGCCTAAAATTGATTTTGGGAACTGGTCTGATTTCGTCGGTTATGAACAACACTGCCGTAGTCGCCCTGTTGATGGCCCCCGTGCGCCGCTGGTCTCTGCGCCAAGGTATTAGCGTGTCGGCAGTAATGATGCCCATGGCATTTGCAGCCACCTTGGGCGGAGTGGTGACGGTTATTGGCACCTCCACCAACCTGGTGCTGAACGGACTTCTTCGGGATTCAGGAATTCGCGAATTAAGCACCTGGAACTATCTCGTTCCTGGGCTCGCAGTGCTGATTTTTGGCGGAATCTACCTCGCCTGGGCCGGCTTTGCCCTTTTTGCCAAGCGAAACACAGCAGACGCAAGCAGCTCCGACGCCCGCGCATACACCGTAGAAACCCGACTGAATACGAGCGCTTCTGAGGTAGGCAAGACCGTGGAGCAGGCCGGATTTAGGCAGCTTATGGGTTTGTACTTGGTGGAACTCCAACGGGGGGAGCAGCTTATTGCTCCGGTAGCGCCCCACGAACTTTTGCAGGCAGGCGATCGCCTCTTTTTTGCCGGAGAACTCAGTCAGGTCGAAGAACTTCTCAGAAGCAGGACCGGCTTGGCCCTGCCGCAGTCTGCGGTGACCTCCGCTGCGCACGAAGCGCCAATGGTCGAGGCCATGGTTCCGCCCGGGAGCCGTTTGGTTGGCATGGCCGTTCGAGAATCCCAGTTCCGCCAGCGTTTGGATGCAGCCATAATTGGCGTTCACCGTCAAGGGGAGCGCATGCGCGGCCGAATCGGAGACATTACCCTCGAAGCGGGCGATTTACTGGTGCTTGTGGCCGGGTCCCGGTTCAAAGAGCGCGCGGCCGAAACCCGACTGCTGTATGTACTCAGTGAAACGGTCGCTCCCGAGCGCACCTCGCCCCGAGAGTCCTGGATCGCCTGGGGCGGCCTTGCGGCCATGATAGCCATTGTTGCCCTGGGCGTTCTGCCGCTTTTAACAGGATTATGCCTTTGGCTAATCCTTCTTGGAACCCTTGGATGGCTTCGATGGGCCGACGTGAGGCGCGGTCTCGACCCGGAACTTATCATCATGCTCACTTCGGCCTTAACCCTGTCAAGCCTGCTGCAGTCCAGCGGCGCGGCATCTCAGGCCTTGAACGCGCTGGTTCCCTGGCTCCAGGGCAGCAGCCCTGCCTTCTGGCTTGCAAGCCTGCTCATCATCACGGCCCTACTCACCAACTTTGTAACCAATGTGGCAGCTGTGGTACTCATGTTTCCCTTAGGGATGGCCGCGGTTCAGGGCGGATTCCTAGAGGCCACCCCAGCGTTTTTGGCCCTAGCCTTTGGCGCAAGTGCCGCATTCATGAGTCCTGCAGGCTATGCAACCAATCTCATGGTAATGGGGCCGGGAGGTTATGATGCACGTGACTTTGTCCGACTCGGTGGCGGCCTTACCGCACTCTACCTTGTACTGGTTTTTTTGATTCTAAACCTCCTTTACTGATGCGTGCTTCTTCACCCAACATCACCAGCCAGGGTCTCGCTGTTTCTATCGCGGACCGCGAAGCGCTCATGGGCCAAAAAGGCTCCGTGCTCTGGTTCACTGGGCTGAGCGGATCGGGCAAGAGCACCCTGGCCAACGCCTTGGATACTGAACTTCACCGCCGCGGAATCAAAACAGCAATGCTCGACGGCGATAACCTGCGTCAAGGGCTCTGCGGAGACTTGGCCTTTAGCGCCGAAGACCGCCACGAAAACCTGCGACGCGTTGCCGAAGTAGCCCGACTCATGGCAGATACTGGCTTGGTAGTACTTACCGCTTTTGTAAGCCCCTTTCAAAGCGACCGTAGCCGGGCCCGAGAAATCATAGGAACCTCGAGGTTTGCAGAAATCTATGTGGACTGCCCCCTTGAAACCTGTGCGGCACGCGACGTCAAAGGACTTTATGCCAAGGCCAAAGAGGGTATGATTTTGGACTTTACCGGAGTAAACGCTCCCTACGAAGCCCCATTAAACCCGGATTGGACCGTGTTGAGTGGCCTTGAGCCCTTGGAAACCAGTACGGCCAGCTTGGTTACGTGGTTTGAATCATTTAAAAAACCTGCCAAGCAGTGAAGGAGCAACCCAGCTTTCTCGACGAACTCGAAGCCGAGGCAATCTTTGTAATTCGCGAGGCCTACGCACAGTTTGAGCGCCCCACCATCCTGTTCAGTGGCGGCAAGGACTCCATCGTGGTAAGCCATCTGGCTCAAAAGGCCTTTGCCCCCGCGGGGATTCCCTTTGCCTTGGTTCACGTAGATACCGGCCACAACTTTGCCGAAACCCTAGAATTTCGCGATCGGTACGTGAAGCAAATTGGTGCCGAACTCATTGTTGGAAGCGTCCAGGATTCCATCAACCGCGGAACGGCGCAAGAAGAGCAGGGTCCGCTCGGCAACCGCAACCGGATTCAGTCCGTCACCCTTTTAGAAACCATTGATAGAGAGCGCATTGACTGCCTCATGGGCGGCGGAAGGCGGGACGAAGAAAAGGCACGCGCCAAGGAGCGCTTCTTTAGCCATCGCGACGCCTTCGGCCAGTGGGACCCCAAAAACCAGCGCCCTGAACTCTGGAACCTGTTCAACGGCGCCAAGCAGCCAGGCGAGCACTTCCGCGTTTTCCCCATCAGCAACTGGACCGAAATGAACGTTTGGCACTACATCCGTCAAGAGGGCATTGAGCTTCCATCCCTGTACTTTGCTGCGCCACGGCAGGTAATCTGGCGCAACGGGTCCTGGCTTCCCGTTTCGGATTTCATTAGCCTGCGCGCCGGCGAGGTTCCGATTACTAAGACGATCCGCTTTCGCACCCTGGGCGACATAACCATTACGGGCGGAATCGAGTCCGATGCCGATACCCTCGATTCGGTAATTGCTGAGGTGGAAACCCTGCGCCAAACCGAGCGCGGCAACCGCGAAGACGACAAGCGAAGCGAATCCTCGATGGAGGAGCGCAAAAAACAAGGATACTTCTGATTATGAACGTTCTTCGATTTACTACGGCCGGGAGCGTCGACGACGGAAAGTCGACCCTCATTGGCCGCTTGCTTTACGACAGCAAGTCGGTGTTCATCGACCAGCTCGATGCGGTGGCCGCAAGCAGCAAGCGCAGGGGTACCGAGCTCGACCTCAGCCTGCTGACCGACGGGCTCAAGGACGAGCGCGAACAGGGGATTACCATTGACGTGGCCTACCGCTACTTCGCTACCCCAAAGCGCAACTTTATTTTGGCCGATACGCCGGGCCATGTGCAGTACACGCGCAACATGGTTACTGGGGCATCAACAGCCGACGCAGCACTCATTCTGATTGATGCCCGGCATGGAGTCGTTGAGCAAACTCGACGCCACAGCTTCATCGCTGGCCTTCTCGGCCTTAGAGCCGTTGTGGTTTGCGTCAATAAAATGGACCTCGTGGACTACCGTGAACCAGCATTTACCAAAGTCTGCGAAGACTTTGAAGCCCTGCGCAAAGCAGCCGGTCTGCCAGAGGTACACTTTGTGCCCCTGTCGGCCTTGGTGGGCGACAACGTGGTGGATGCTTCTGGCCGCATGCCCTGGTATCAGGGACCAACCCTTCTGTCCCTGCTCGAAGACCTCGAACCCATCGAGCCCGCAGCAGCCAGCGACTTTAGATTCCCGGTTCAGCTTGTCATTAGGCCGCGCACCAGCGAGCACCATGACTTCAGGGGCTATGCCGGACGCGTAGCAGGCGGACGAATTGCCCTAGGCGACTTCATCACGGTATGGCCAGAGGGCATCGAGGCCGTGGTCAACGGAATTTATTTGGGCTCTCAAAAGCTACAGACGGCGAGCTACGGACAATCCGTGGTCATAACCCTTGACCGCGACGTCAACGTGGCCAGAACAAGCGTGCTCTCCGCCGGCTCCCAGCCCAAGCGCGAAGCAAGCTTGAAGGCAAGGCTCTGCTGGCTTGATTCCAAGTCTCATCAACCGGGACTGCGCTATGAATTTCGCGCACCGGGAGGCCAGGGCCAGGCCATGATAGCCGAAGTGGCCAAAGTACTCAACCTCGATACCCTCGAATACGAATTGGGCGACGGGAGCCTAGGCACCAACCAAATTGCGGAGGTGGTCCTGCGCTGCGCTCAGGCCCCAACTACCGAAGCCTATTCCGACCAGCGAATTATGGGTGGTTTCGTCCTCGTTGACCCGGTGCGCGGCGCTACCGTGGCGGCAGGAATGATTCAGTAGTATGGCCTTGTCGCAGAATCGGGCTAAGAACCAGGGCGCCTAGCACCAACTGGTATCAAACTAAAAACCCACCGAAAGGGTGGGTCAATTAGCAAGAATCATCATTAGGCTTTTGGCCTAAAGAGCAATTTTTAAGCGTGGTGGGGGCACTGAGCACCCTCTGCCATGCACTCCTTAGTGCAGCTGTGGGCTGCAGCGTCGCCTTCAGCGGGAGCCGCTTGTGGGCCTTCAGCGCCTTCGGCCGGAGCCTCTTGGTGCATCGGGCAGGTGCCGCTCGACATGCATTCGGGAGCGCAGACGTGGCCAGCCTGCTCCATTGCTGGCGCGCTGTGCTCGTCGGCATGGCTTGCGTCAACTGCAATGAATGGAGCAATAACAAGGGCCACAATAGAAGTAAGCTTGATGAGAATGTTCATCGACGGACCTGAAGTGTCTTTGAACGGATCTCCCACGGTGTCGCCGGTGACCGCAGCCTTGTGGGGCTCGCTGCCTTTTTGGTAGACTTGCCCCTCGATGACCACACCCTTCTCAAAACTCTTTTTGGCGTTGTCCCAGGCACCGCCCGCATTGTTTTGGAACATGCCCATAAGCACCCCACTCACGGTGATGCCCGCAAGCAAACCACCCAAAGCCTCAGGACCCATAACAAAACCTACAAGAACCGGGGCAATAAGTGCCAAGGCTCCTGGAGCAACCATTTCTCGAATCGATGCCTTGGTTGAAATTTCTACGCACTTCTCGTACTCTGGCTTGCCCGTACCCTCCATGATGCCGGGAATCTCGCGAAACTGGCGACGCACCTCGTGAACCATCTCCATAGCAGCCTTACCCACCGCACTAATGGCAAGCGAGCTAAAGAAGAAGGGAATCATAGCGCCCACAAACAGCATGGCCAAGACATCGGCCTTGTAGATGTCGATGCCGTCAATGCCTGCCAAGCCCACGTAGGCGGCAAACAGAGCCAAAGCAGTCAAGGCCGCAGAGGCAATTGCAAAGCCCTTACCGGTTGCGGCAGTAGTATTGCCTACGGCATCAAGATTGTCAGTGCGCTCGCGAACCTCGCTCGGCAAATGACTCATCTCGGCGATTCCGCCGGCGTTGTCGGCGATGGGACCAAAGGCGTCAATAGCCAACTGCATTGCGGTGGTAGACATCATGCCAGCGGCTGCAATAGCGACCCCATAAAGCCCAGCAAGCGCAAAAGACCCATAGATTCCAGCGGCCAAAATAAGAATGGGCAGAACCGTGGACTCCATGCCCACGGCAAGGCCGCCGATGACGTTGGTTCCGTGCCCCGTACCCGACCGCTGCACGATGCTGTCCACTGGACGGCGACCTATTGAGGTGTAGTATTCCGTTACAAGGCTCATGAGCGTACCCACGACCAAACCAAGGATGATGCTCCAAAACACATTCATGCTCGTGATGGTAAAGGCCGCTGTTCCGTTGCGTTCGAATACCATGGTCTCGGGGAGCATCCACTGAATTACAAAGTAGGACGATACCGCAGAGAGAACCATAGAACTCCAGTTGCCGAGATTCAGCGCATTCATGACGCTGCTGGTTTCGCTCTTAATACGCACAAAGAAGGTTCCGATGATGGAGTAGACGATGCCCAAACCCGCGATGACCATGGGAAGCAAAATTGGAGCGTTACCGTCGTAGTTGTCCACACTGACCACCTCGCGGCCCAAGACCATGGTGGCGAGCATTGTGGCCACATAAGAGCCAAAGAGGTCGGCGCCCATACCGGCTACGTCGCCCACGTTGTCGCCTACGTTGTCGGCGATGGTAGCAGGGTTGCGCGGATCGTCCTCCGGAATTCCTGCCTCAACCTTACCCACGAGGTCAGCGCCTACGTCGGCGGCCTTAGTGTAGATACCGCCTCCAACTCGCGCAAAAAGTGCAATGGACTCCGCCCCAAGAGAGAAGCCCGCAAGTACCTCCAAGGCCTGGGCCATGCTGTCGTACATGCCCGTAAACACGATGTACAGGGTACTTAGTCCTAGAACGGCAAGACCTGCTACACCCAGACCCATGACGGTACCGCCCGTGAAGGATACTTTGAGGGCCTGCGCCAGTGAGGTGCGGGCAGCCTGCGTAGTGCGTACGTTGGCCTTGGTGGCGATGTTCATGCCAATCCAACCGGCGAAGGCGCTGAACACGGCGCCGATAACAAAGGCGACGGCGATAACCCAATCGGTATGGGTGGCGACGGCTTCAAGCTCTGCAGACCAGGCAAGAAGAACCCCTGCAATGACCACAAAAATTCCGAGAACACGCCATTCCGCGCGCAAAAAAGCCTGTGCTCCACGGGCAATGTAGCCAGCGAGCTCGACCATGTTGGCGTCTCCAGGATCCTGCTTGCCGACCCAAATGGCCTTAAAAATCATGACCACAAGGCCTAAAATGCCAAGAACGGGAATGAGGTACTGAATATCCATAAAAAAGCTTAGTTGACTAAAGTGAATTGGTTGTTATAACTGCTAATAAAGGGGCGCGAAGATAATGAGAAACGAGTAACTAGTTGCTAGCTACTTGTTCACGTAGAGGACTTCGCGAACCGCCTTGATGACCTTGGCCGGGTTGGGCAAAAAGGCCTCCATCAGAGTGGGCGCATAGGCAGCCGGCGTATCAGACGTGGTAATGCGAATAATCGGAGCATCGAGGTAGTCAAAGGCGCGCTTCTGAACCATGTAGCTAATCTCGGTACTGATGCTTCCAAGGGGCCAAGCCTCTTCGACGCATACTAAACGGTTGGTCTTTTTCACCGACTCAATCACCGTGTCGTAGTCAATCGGACGCACCGTGCGCAGGTCGATAACCTCGCAGCTGATGCCTTCCTTGGCCAGTTCGTCGGCCGCCGCAAAAACGACCTTCATGATTTTGCCAAAGGAAACAATCGTCACGTCGGTACCGGCGCGCTTTACGTCAGCCTTGCCAATGGGCAGCACAAAATCGCCCTCGGGCACTTCGCCCTTGTCGCCGTACATCTGCTCGGACTCCATAAATATAACCGGATTCTCGTCGCGAATCGCGGCCTTGAGAAGGCCTTTGGCGTCGTAGACATTGGACGGAACCACCACCTTGAGGCCCGGACAGTTGGCGTACCAGCTCTCAAAGGCCTGAGAGTGGGTGGCTCCAAGCTGGCCGGCACTGGCGGTTGGACCCCTAAAAACAATGGGGATGGTGAATTGTCCGGCCGACATTTGGTGCATTTTGGCCGCGTTATTTATGATTTGATCAATGGCTACCATCGAGAAGTTGAAGGTCATGAACTCGATGATGGGGCGAAGGCCGTTCATCGCTGCCCCTACGCCGATTCCGGTAAAGCCGAGTTCGGCAATGGGTGTATCGATGACGCGTTTGGCTCCAAACTCCTCGAGCATGCCTTTGGAAGCCTTGTAGGCACCGTTGTATTCGGCCACTTCTTCGCCCATCAGAAAGATGCGTTCGTCGCGGCGCATTTCTTCGCTCATTGCTTCATTGATAGCCTCGCGGAATTGAATCGTTCGCATTCGTTTATCGTTGTTTAAGGACCGCAAAAATACGGCTTCTAACCTTAAATTTGCCTACCGATTGGGCTACAAACCGCCCAAGGAATTACTTAAGTATGAAGATTCTTGTTTGCATCAGCCACGTTCCCGATACTACGGCTAAAATTCAGTTCACGGCAGACGCTAGCGCTCTGGATGCCAATGGGGTGCAGTTTGTGATTAATCCCTACGATGAGTTTGGCCTTACCCGCGCTCTGCAGCTCAATGAGCAGTTGGGCGGAACGGTCACGGCCGTGACCGTAGGCGACGCCTCGGTCGAGCCCACGCTCCGCAAGGCGCTCGCCATCGGCGCGCACGACGCGGTCCGCGTCGACGCCTTTGCATTGGACCCCATTCAAGTGGCGCGCGAACTATCCGCCGTTGCCCTTGCGGGAGCCTACGACCTCATCATCTGCGGTCAAGAATCCATAGACTACAACGGCGGAATCGTCCCCGCCGCCCTGGCCGAAATCCTCGGATGGCCCGTCGTAAGCCCCTGCATCGGCTTTGACCCCGCCGGCGGTCGCGCCAAAGCCACCCGAGAGATCGACGGAGGCAAAGAAATCCTTGATCTCGCACTGCCTGCCGTGCTGGGCGCCAAAAAAGGACTCGTCGAAGAGTCCGAACTGCGAATCCCCAACATGCGCGGCATCATGTCGGCACGCACTAAACCCATGGTAGTTACCGCTCCCCAGGGGGCAAACCCAGGGTCTGCAGCGGTATCGTTCACCAAGCCAGCCGGCAAGTCCGCCGTGCAAATGATCGACGCCCAAGACCTTGACACCCTGGTTCAAAAACTTCACGAAGAAGCCAAAGTCATTTAACCCGTAACCAGCAACTAGCAACCCGCATTATGATTTTAGTATTCGCAGAAACCTGGAACGGGCAGTTCAAAAAGTCCACCTTTGAAGCCGTTCAGTATGCCTCAGCCTGCGCCAAGGCCCAAGGAACTCAAGCCCTTGCCGTGGTTATCGGGCCCGCTTCGGCGCCCGTAGAATCCCTTGGCGCCCATGGCGTGCACAAAGTACTGCACCTCCACGGCCCCGAGCAGTTTGAAACCGCGCAGTACGCGGCTTTGCTCGCCGGAGTCGCCCAAGAACTCAACTCCAGCCTCATCGTGGTAAGCGGAACCGCCAACGGACGAGCCCTCATGGGTGCCCTGAGCGTGCGCGCAGAGGCAAGCGCCATCAGCAACGTAACGGCCCTGCCCCTGTCCTACAGCCCCCTTCGGGTGGTTCGCGGCGCCTTCTCATCTAAGGGAATCGAAACCTGCGAAAGTCGCCTTCCGCGCAGCGTTATTGGCCTTATCCCTAACGCAATAGGCCTTAAAGACAGCAGCGACAGCGACGCCGCTTTTGAGGACCGCAAAGCCAGCGAGACCGCGCGAGCCACCGTGCTGGAGCAGCAGCTTGCCAGCGGCAGCATCGCACTACCCGAAGCCGACCGAGTTGTTTCTGCCGGCCGAGGAATGAAAGCCCCAGAAAATTGGGGCATGATCGAAGAACTCGCCAAAACTTTGGGCGCAGCAACCGCCTGCTCCAAACCCGTCAGCGACATAGGCTGGCGCCCCCACCGCGAGCACGTAGGCCAAACCGGAATTCAGGTAAATCCGCAGCTCTACATCGCCATTGGAATTTCAGGCGCCATTCAGCACCTCGCCGGGGTGAGCAGCTCCAAAACCATTGTCGTAATCAACAGCGATCCCGAGGCTCCCTTCTTTAAAGCCGCAGACTACGGAATCGTAGGCGATGCGTTTGACGTGGTTCCGCGCTTGACTGCCGCATTCCAAAAGTACCTCAACTAAGGCCGTGTCAGGAGTGCTTATTACCCTAACGGTCAAGGGACTAACCTACAGCGAGCGTCCCACAGGGGCCTATGCCTTGCTGCTCGAGTCTGAGGTCGACAAGCGCCGCCTCCCCATTGTCATTGGGGCTTTTGAAGCCCAGGCCATTGCCATCGCGCTCGACAAAATGTCTGCGCCGCCGCGGCCAATGACCCATGATCTTTTTGCCCAATCGCTAATTGCCCACGGAGCCAATCTCGAACGCGTGGTCGTACACGCCCTTATTGACGGAGTGTTTTATGCCCAACTGCACTTTGAGGGCGGCAAGGTCTTAGATGCCCGTCCCTCGGATGCCGTAGCCCTGGCCGTGAGACTTGATTGTCCCATTTTTGCCACCGACGAGGTCATGGTTCAAGCCGGAATCGAGGGCGAACAGGGAGCCCATCCCAAAACGCCGAAGGCTCCGCGCTCGAAGTCGTCAGCCGCTGGCGACGCAATACCCCCTGCCAAATCAGACGATCCAGCACTTGCCCGAGCAAGCCGCGATGAACTCGAAGCCATGCAGGAGCATGCCCTCAGCAACGAAGACTACGAGATGGCGGCGCGAATTCGCGACGAACTAAACCAACGGGGTTAGGTTTTACGCTAACTTGAGCCCTACTTAACCCTAAATCCCGGTTTTACCCTTGGATTACTACCTACGCGTCCTTACAGGACTTTCGCTAATTATCGGTATTCTCTACCTAGCTAGTTCCAACCGGCGTGCCATTGACTGGGTATTAGTGGGCAAGGGCATCCTGCTCCAGCTCTCCCTTGCGGTGGCCATCCTTCACCTTTCCTGGGTTTCATCCCTATTCGATTCCGTGGGTCGTGGCTTTGTTGCCCTGCTGGGTTTTACCCGCGAGGGCAGCCTCTTTCTTTTTGGCGATCTGGTCGGTCGCGTCGACACCTTTGGCTACCTCTTTGCTTTTCAAGTTCTTCCGACCATAATTTTCTTTAGCGCCATCACTTCGCTTCTTTTTCACTTTGGCATACTGCAGCGCATTGTAGGCGGATTTGCCTGGATTATGAAGCGCAGCCTCAAGCTTTCGGGTTCAGAAACCCTAGCCGCCGCGGCCAACGTCTTCGTGGGCCAAACGGAGGCTCCCTTGCTCATAAAACCCTACATCTCCAGCATGACCCGGTCGGAACTCATGGCCCTGATGGTCGGTGGTATGGCCACCCTCGCGGGCGCCGTACTGGCCGCATACATCGGCTATTTAGGCGGAACCGACCCCGAGCGCCAAGCCTTCTTTGCGCGCCACCTGCTCACCGCATCCGTAATGAATGCGCCCGCCTCGCTCTGGATTGCCAAAATCCTGGTCCCCCAGACCGAACCCGTGGTAGACATCGCCAGCATTAAGGTGGAACGCAAGGGCAATTGGCTCGAAGCCATCGCCAACGGCACCACCGACGGTCTAAAAATGTCAGTAAACGTCGGGGTTATGCTTCTGGTTTTTACCGCCCTAATCGCGCTGTTCAACGGCCTCTTGTCGGACGGACTAGGGACCTGGACCGGCCTCAACGACCTCGTGGCTACCTGGTCGGGCGGTCGCTACCCCGAACTCAACCTACAGGCCATCTTTGGATTGCTCTTGGGGCCCTTCACCTGGCTTTTGGGCGTGCCCTGGGCCGAGGCTCCGCTGGTGGGGCAACTCCTGGGCGAAAAAACTGTGCTCAACGAATTCTACGCCTACGTAACCATGGGTCAAATGATTGAGGGCGGAACACTCGTCAGCGAGCGCGCCCAAACCCTTGCGGTTTATATACTTTGTGGATTTGCCAACTTCGCCTCCATCGGAATCCAAATCGGCGGCATAGGCTCCCTAGCACCCGACCGGCGCAAAGACCTCTCTGAGCTGGGCTTCAAAGCCGTTTTGGGTGGAACCGCGGCCTCGCTGACCACCGCCACTTTGGTCGCCTTCCTCCTCTAGCCCGAGGCTTTTGGCAGTACCTTTAAGCCATGCGTCAATACCACGAACTCATGGAGCGGGTACTCCGCGAAGGCAGCGACAAATCCGACCGAACCGGAACCGGAACCCGCAGTGTTTTTGGCCACCAAATGCGTTTTGATTTGGCCGAAGGATTCCCAATGATTACTACCAAGAAGCTGCACCTCAAAAGCATACTTCACGAGCTCATTTGGTTCATTTCGGGCGATACTAACATACGCTACCTCTGCCAAAACGGGGTGCGAATTTGGGACGACTGGCCCTTTGCTACCTATTCGAAGTCGGCTGACTACGACGGAACCGACATGAAGGAGTTCGCCGCGCGCATCGCTTCGGACGCCGATTTTGCCGCCAAGTGGGGCGATTTGGGGCCCGTTTATGGGTTTCAGTGGCGCTTTTGGCCCGGGCCCGAAGGACCTGTGGACCAGCTACGCGACGTGCTCGAAGGCATCCGCAGCAACCCCGACGGGCGCCGGCACATCGTTTCGGCTTGGAACCCCGGCTACATTGATCAAATGGCGCTCCCGCCCTGCCATGCCTTCTTTCAGTTCTACGTGGCCGACGGCAGGCTTTCATGCCAGCTCTACCAGCGCTCCGCCGATATTTTCTTGGGGGTTCCATTCAACATTGCCTCCTACGCACTGCTGCTGCACATGATGGCGCAAGACCTCGGCCTTAAAGTCGGCGACTTCGTCCACAGCCTTGGCGACGCCCATATTTATTCCAACCATACGGACCAAGTTCGCCTTCAGCTGAGTCGCGACCTTCGACCCCTGCCCACGCTCAGCCTTAATCCGAGCGTCAAAAGCCTGTTTGACTTTCGCTACGAAGACGTAGAATTGGTCGGATACGATCCGCACCCGCACATTCCGGCTCCGGTCGCCGTCTGATGCTGTATGCCATCGTTGCCCACGACCTAAATCTCGCCATTGGAAGCGGAAATGATTTGCTGTGGCACCTGCCCAACGACCTGAAGTATTTTAAAGAAAAGACGCGCGGATTCCCCATCATCATGGGCCGCAAGACCTTTGATTCACTGGGGCGACCCTTGCCCGGACGCCGAAATATGGTGGTGACCCGCCAGACCGACTGGTCGGCCGAAGGTGTCGAGGTGTTTGCCACGGTCGAAGCGGCCATAGCCGCCCTCGAGGGGGCAGACGGATTCATCGTGGGCGGAGGCGAAATCTACCGCATGGCACTTCCCCTAATCGACGTGCTCTACGCCACCGTGGTACATACCCAGATTGAGGGGGCGGACACGTGGTTCCCGGAGTACCGCGACCGATTCACCGAGGTCGATCGCGACGACCACTCGGCGGACGAACGTCATGCCTACGCGTATTCCTTTGTACGGCTCAAGGCCAAAAGGTAACTAGTGACTAGTAGCTAGTTGCAACGCTCCGCGTTGCACTAGGCCGACTGGCGGGAGAGCTTTGCCAGAACCATCTCCGAAGTGACGTGCACCTTCTGAGGCAGCTCATACATGGCGTCGGTGAGTATCGTTTCGCCAATTCCGCGCAATCCGCGGGCGCCCAGCTTGAACTCGATGGCCTTGTCTACGATGGCGTCCAGGGCCTCATCCTCAATGCTGAACTCGATTCCGTCCAGGGCAAAAAGGCGCTCGTACTGCTTTATAAGCGCATTCTTGGGCTCGGTCAAAATGCGGCGAAGCGCAACCCGGTCCAAGGGCTCGAGGTAGGTCAGCACCGGGAGTCGGCCAATAAGCTCCGGAATCAGCCCAAAAGCCTTAAGGTCCTGCGGCGCAACGTACTTCAAAAAAGCTCCTTCGTCGACGTCTTTGCGCTGGGTGGTGCCATTGAAACCGACTACCTGGGCGTTGAAGCGCCGTGCAATATGCCGCTGAATTCCGTCGAAGGCTCCGCCTGCAATAAATAGAATGTTGCGGGTGTCTACCTCTACAAACTTCTGGTCGGGGTGCTTGCGTCCGCCCTTGGGCGCCACATTGACCTTGGTACCCTCTAAAAGTTTGAGCAGGGCTTGCTGCACGCCTTCCCCAGAAACGTCGCGCGTTATCGAGGGATTGTCGCTTTTGCGGGCAATCTTATCGATTTCGTCGATAAAGACGATTCCGCGCTCTGCCTCGGCAACATTGTAGTCGGCAACCTGAAGCAGGCGCGTTAAAATGCTTTCTACGTCTTCGCCGACATAGCCAGCCTCCGTGAGCACCGTGGCATCCACAATGGCAAAGGGAACCTTGAGCATCCGCGCAATGGTTCGGGCCAATAAAGTCTTGCCGGTGCCGGTCTCGCCCACCATGATGACGTTGGATTTCTCGAGGTCTTCGTCGCCAACGCCCCCGTGAAGAACCCGCTTGTAGTGGTTGTACACCGCCACCGAGAGAATTTTTTTGGCGTCGTCCTGCCCGATAACGTACTCGTCCAGTCGCGCACGAATCTCTGTGGGCTTGGGCAAATCCAAGAAACCCATGGGGCCCGACTTGTCGTCACCCTCTTCCTTGAGAATTACGTGCGCCTGTTCAATGCAGTTGGAGCAAATTTGCGCATCCAAGCCCGAAACCAGCAAGCCGGCATCGGTCGACGGACGGCCGCAAAAAGAGCATTGGTTAGTATCGGTCATTGGGCCGAGGCTATACTCGTGACTTGCTAATCAGAACCTCGTCAATCATGCCGTAGGCTTTGGCCTCCTCCGAGGTCATCCAGTAGTCCCGGTCGGAGTCGTGCTCTACCTTATCAAAAGCCTGACCCGAGTGGTCGGCAATAATTTCATACAGCTCCCTTTTGAGCTTGAGAATCTCCTGAAGCGTGATTTCCATATCGCTGGCCTGACCCTGAGCCCCGCCCATGGGCTGGTGAATCATGACGCGGCTGTGCTTTAACGCGGACCTCTTGCCCTTGGCTCCTGCACAAAGCAACACGGCGCCCATGGAGGCCGCAATTCCGGTGCAAATCGTTGCTACGTCGGGCGAAACCACCTGCATGGTATCGTAGATGCCCAAGCCTGCATAAACACTGCCGCCCGGGCTGTTCATGTAAATCTGAATGTCTTTTTTGGCATCCGCCGACTCCAAAAAGAGCAGCTGAGCCTGTACAATGTTGGCGACTTGATCGTTGATGCCGGTTCCGAGAAAAATAATTCGGTCCATCATAAGACGCGAGAACACGTCCATCTGGGCCACGTTGAGCTGTCGCTCTTCGATAATATAGGGAGTCAGCGACCCGTCGACGTAGTGCTCGAGGTGCATGCTGCTAATACCCTTGTCGAGCATCGCGTAGCGCTTAAATTCTTTTCCGAAATCCATTGCGGTAAATTACTTCTTATTTTTATTGATTTCTTTGACAAAGTCGGCGTAGGTCGCTTTCACTTCCTTCTTGCCGAAGGCCGAGAGCACAAAGCTCATCAATTTACGCTGCAAAAGCTGTTCCGAATACTGCTCTGCCTGCGCACGTTCTTTCAAAAGATTCATCGCCACCGGGCGAGCCTCTTCGATGCCGATTTCTCTGCCAAACTGACGCATGCGCGTTACCACTTCGGTGCTCACAAAATCCACGAGCTCTTCTTGGTGAATGTGCAGGTGGTTGTCTTTAATGAGCTTGGACTCAATCAACTGCCAGCGCATGGCCTTCTCGGTTTTGGGCCATTGGGATTCCACTTCTGCGGCATCCAGAGGCTTATCGCCCGAGCTGGTCATCCACTTTTTGAGAAACTTGGCGGGCAACTTAAACTTAGTCTCCATCAGCTTATCGGTCGCGGCATTAAAAAAGTGCTGCTCGGCATCGCGCAAGTAGACTTGAGACAACTCCTCTCGGATCTTGTCCCTTAAACCCGCCTCGTCCGTTACCGCACCCTGGCCAAAGAGCTTGTCAAACATCTCCGCATTGAGCTCTGCGGGCTCAATATGAAAAATCTGCTCCAACTTAAATCGATAGTAGCCCGTGCTCATGGCACGCTCCTCGGTGCTGTAGCCCAAAACATGCGCCAAATCAAAGTCTTTCTCAAAGTCGCTCGCGTCGATGACGAGTTCTCCTCCCTTGGCAAGGGTCTTGAGGTCTTTCTTGAGCGAACGGCTGCTTGCGGCACTCAGCCCAAAGCGACCTTGCTTGGTAGCGGTTCCCGCTACGGCCTCACCGCGGCGAGTCACCACGTCAAACTGCCCATAAAAGAAGTCATTGTCGCCTGCTGCATCGACCTCGCTCATGGCGCCGTAGCGCTGGCGCAGGTTCTCGACCTCCTTGTCGAGGTCCTTCGCCGTGGGTTCCATCACATAGAACGGAATCTTGACTCGCTCGCTCACTTCAAGATTCAACACTGGCGCTAGACCCATGTCAAACTCAAAGGAATGCGAGTCTGCACTGAAGTCAATACTGCCTGGAGCGGGCAAAGGCTGGCCCAAAATTTCAATTTTTTCGCGCTCGAGGTAGGCATAAAGCTCATCCTGTAGGCGCTTGTTAATCTCGTCAGCCGTGATGGGCTCCTGGTACTGCCTGCGAATTAGGGTCATAGGGGCCGTGCCCGGGCGAAATCCAGGAATACGCGCCTTTTTGCGGTAGTCCGCAAGCTGCTTTTCTACGGCGTCAGAGTATTCGCTTTGTTCGATGGTGAGGGTAAGGCGGGCGTTCAAATCCGCGTCGACGGTCCAGTTTGACTTCATAGACTATTTGGTGTTCAAAAAAGGTCTGCAAAGGTAGGTATTGTATCTTCGGCAAAAATACCAAGCAGTGAAGAGTCCCCTGAATTACCTGATTGCGGTCCTGATGCCCTTGACCGCCATCGCTCAGTCCCCCGAATTCTCCGTCTACGGGGGGTTGCCTATGTTTATACGCGACAATGCCAGCCCCTTTGGCAAGTGGGGCGCGCAAGAAGGCGGGTTGGACGGTCTTAACCTAAGCGCCGGCGCCGAACTTCAGCTCCCCCTTTGGAACGACTGGAGTATGCATGCAGGGCTCGACCTCTACTCCATCCGCGCTGTGGGATCGACCTCAACAGCCCAGTTGACCGGCGCATCCCCGCGCATCGGGCTTGGCTACACCCGTCCCCTGGGCAACCTTTTGGTGCAAGCCCGCGGATCACTCGGTCTGGCCAGCATGCGCACGTCGCAAACCCTAGGTGCCATTACCACCAAACTCAACGAGGGGCTCTACACCTGGGGGTCCCTGTCGGCTCCCGCATCGCTGGGTTTGCGCGTCTCCATGCCCTACACAAGCGGACGGCTTTACGCAGAGCTCAGCTACCGATACTTCATGTTTGACGACGGCCTCGACGGCATGGGCGGGGGCGGAACGCGCATCGGCGGCCACGACGACCAAATGCTGATTGGCGTTGCCGGGTACACCTGGAACCTCCAAAACCTCCAAAGCCGGGACCAGCGAGAGCTCGTTCAAGCCAAGAAGGCGGCGCAGTTGGTTCCCTCACTGAAAAAAGCGAGTGAAGAGCTCAAAATTGCCCAAGCTGAATTAATGGACGAGCTTGAAGT
>NSIH01000018.1 GCA_002737315.1 Flavobacteriales bacterium | reverse complement strand
ACCCAGTTTGGAGCTCTCGAGTTGGTCCAAGCACGGGTCCAACGAAGCGCTGACCCTTCTGCAACCCTGCCTCAGCGGGAATCCGATGGGTTTAATTTCTGATGCCGGTGCCCCTGGAATGGCAGACCCTGGCGCTGATGTCGTTGCCAAGGCCCACCAGCTGGGCATAACGGTAGTTTCTTGGCCCGGACCTTCCTCCTTTCTTTTGGGATTAATGTCGAGCGGCCTCAATGGCCAAAGGTTCCGCTTTCACGGGTATTTGCCCCACGATGCCAGCTTGCGGCGCGAGCAACTGAGCCGCATGGAGCGCGATGCCAACCAAGAAAGCCAGTGGTTTATTGAAACCCCCTACCGAAATGCCAAACTTTTTGCGGAGCTCCTACAGTTTTTGGCTCCGAGTACCATGGTTTATGTTGGTTTCAACCTAACGGCAAGCCAGGAATGGTCTTGCACCAAGTCTGTTGGCGAATGGTCCTCCACTCCCCTGCCCCCGCAACTCGAGGCCAAAGCACCGGCCATTTGGGCGATTGGCCGGTAGGCGGGCAAGCATAGGCATGGACCACGCTACCTTTGAGGGGTGAACGATCGCACCATTGTTGCCCTGGCTACCGCCAGCGGATTGGGCGCCTTGACCGTCCTGCGGCTCTCGGGCCGCGAAGCCCTGCGTATTGCAACCGAGCGATTTAAATCGAATTCAGGTTGGACCCCGCGGCAGTCGATTTTAGGAAAATTTCTAGACTCCGAGGGCCGAATGCTCGACGAAGGCCTTGCTACCTTTTTTAAGGGACCATGGTCGTTCACCGGAGAGGACGTCGTGGAATTTGGTCTTCATGGATCCCCTTTTATTGCCGCTCAAGCCGTGGAGGCCCTCATCGCCAGCGGCGCAGAGCTCGCTGCTCCAGGAGAATTCACCCAACGAGCCTTTGCCAACGGCAAGCTTGACCTCGCTCAAGCCGAGGCGGTTGGCGATTTAATAGCCGCCGAATCCCGCGCAGGCCACGAACTGGCCCTCAAGCAGCTCAAGGGGAGCGTGTCTAAGCGCTTGAGTGAACTCCGGCGCGAGTTGACGGACTTTGCGGCCCTAATCGAATTGGAACTCGACTTTGTTGAAGAAGACGTGGAATTTGCCAACCGGGGCCAACTGCTGGCCCTATTGGAGTCCGCCATGAGGCAGAGTTCAGAGATGCTTGCGACCTTTCGGCAGGGTCAGGCGATGCGCGACGGAATTCCCCTGGTCATCATTGGACCGCCTAACGCAGGCAAAAGCACCCTTCTGAACCGATTGCTGCGTGAGAGCCGTGCCCTTGTGAGCGATATACCTGGAACCACCCGCGACAGCGTAGAAGAACGCTTCAGGCTGGGCGATTACCTATTTCGCCTTATCGATACTGCCGGAATTCGCGAAGCGTCCGATGCCGTGGAGCGCATGGGCATTGAGCGCTCTTGGGTAAAGCTTCGCGAGGCCCACCTTGTTTTGCTGCTGATTGATCCAATGAACGGCGACCCCCGTGATGCAGCCGAACTTCTCAAGGTCGTTGAGCGCGAAAACCCCGAGGCCACGGTTCTTTTGGTTCTGAGCAAGCGGGATTTGTGGACTGGGGACCCTACCCTGGACTTCCCCGCTCACCTCGGACTGGGCCTTAACGATAGGGATTTATATAAATTGGAGTCCGCATTAATTGGTTTGATTGAAGCTAATCAAGTGCAGGGAGAGGTAATGATTGCCAACATCAGGCATGCCAACGCGCTCAGGGCGAGTCTAGAAGCCTTGACGCGGGCGCGAACCAGCCTAGAGGCAGGCACCAGCGGAGAACTTGTCGCTTATGACCTTCGCGACGCCCTGAGGCATCTTGGAAGCATTACGGGAGAAATTACCGCAGACGATTTACTGAGTTCCATTTTTAGTAAGTTCTGTATCGGCAAATAGCCTAGGAGTCTTGTTTGGCTTATTTAGCCAACCACTGCCTTGCCTGAGGTTCAGACCAGAACCCAAAGAAAGCTGAGGTAGGTTGCAAAGAAAAAGACCCAAAACAACTTATAAAATCGTTTGACACTGATCTGGTCGTCAAGACGAACAGTCCGCACGTGGTTCAGAAAGGCCAGGCCAAGAATACTCAAACTAAGCAATAGTATCGGTTCGGACTCTTGGTAGCTCCAAAATATACACCATGCATAGGCGGATGTGACCAAAGCCGCGCCTAAATAAAGCGCGATTTTGGGCGAATAAAGCAGCGGGAAGGTTCGGTAGCCAAAATGAGCGTCTCCTGCGCGATCGGGCAGGTCCTTGTACCAGGCAATAGCTAAGCTAAAGGCAGAAATAAACAGGGTAAGCGGGTATACCACCGGCTCGATGGAATAGCTACCATCAAGCATGCCCGAAAAATGCAATGCCATTCCCAAATTCACTAATACGCCCCTAACTATGGTTATCGATAGGGCGGCTGGCAAATGATGTTTTTTGAATTGAATGGGCGGCATGGAGTAGGCTATTCCCAAAAACAGAATCACTACAATCAGCAACAGCAGCAACCAATGCAGAAGGGCTGCGGCAACCAGCGCAATGATGCCTGAGGCAAGCACAATTTTTTTTGCGGAATTTGCGTCCAACTCCCCCGAGGCTATGGGCAATTCGGGCTTATTGATCTTATCTAATTCTACGTCAATGACTTGATTTAATCCAGTGATACAGAGGTTGCAGGCTAAGGCCGAGATTAGTGTGAGGACTAAAATATACCAATGGGTGAACACGCTGCCCCCCTGCAGCAAGAACAAAACGATAATGCTAAGGGTCGATCCAATGATGGTATGGGGGCGACTGAACCTCCAAAGAATACTTGCGGTCATGATAGAGCGGGTTGGGCCGATATAACGATGAGGTTGCCGCGCAGCTGCGGAATCCGTTCAACGTGAATGGGGTAACTAGGGTCAGAAATACCCCGAACGAGGTCTTGGTACTGCGCCAGGGTTTTGCTTTTTAGCACCGAAAGCCAGCCGTCCCAGGCTACCGTCGCAAGCTGAATGGGCACAAGGTAGGTGGTCGCTAGACGCAAGAAGGAGAAGGGTCGAATTGCCCACGCGCTGAGCGGCTGCACCAATAAGGCAGCCAACGTAACCTGAATGAAGCTAAGTAAAGAGGGTTCCAAAACTTCTGCAATGATAAATCCAGCCTTGGCCTCTTTCATCTTGGTGATGATTTGTTTTTGTTCTTGAGTCGTGAAATGGTGAAAAGCATTGAACATGCTGTACTGCTGATTAGCCTGCGGTTGAAATTCAAGAAGGTTAAGGGGCTCAGGGTCGTACTCCATATGCTTTAAAACCTCCTCAGAGGCCGAATGGGGATACCAATCGGTGAGCCTAAAAGAGACCGGATTAGCTGCCTTGTTCTTAAGGTACAAGGCGGGCCAACCGCTTCCGCTAGCCAGGTCAATCCATTGGTTGGAGGGGAACCCTTCCATTATGGTACCCAGAGGCTGGTACACTTTCAAAGCGGTGCTAATCCACCCGACGTATTCCAGCTGCATTTTTCGCAAAACGGGAGGAAACCAAGGATAATCTTCCAGTTCTTTAAAAAACATGTGGTTAATTTACGCCTGATACCACCGAATGCCTTCTAACGTACTTTTTTCTATTGCAGCTGCTGCTGTTTTGGCGTTCACTGTATTCATTGAGTTCGCAATCCGCAGGGCTTGGCTGCCCTTTTTTTTAGGCAGAAAGCTGCTCCATGTGCTGGCAATCGGTACCACTGCCTGGATCATTGACCTAAGCCAGGAATCGCGGACTCTGGGCTTCGTTCTAGTTGCGATTGGCGTTCTTTTGATGGTTGTTCTCCTAAATTTTAAATGGTGGCTGCAGCAGGAAGCCTCTTATGGCATTGCCTTGTTCCCGATCTCCCTTGGCGCTTTGCTGGTGCTCGGCGCTTCGGCGAGTTGGGTTGCGACCGCCGCTTGGGTCCTTGCCCTGAGCGATGCCAGTGCTGGATTAATAGGCAGACGATGGGGCGCGCCCAAGTTCAATTTTTTATCGGAATCAAAATCCTACCAAGGAGCCTTTGCTTTTTTTACCACTGCCTCATTAGTTATGGCTCTTCGATTCCCCGATTTGTATCTGGGATGGTGGCTTCTTCTTTCGTTGATTCCCACACTGACCGAACTATTCTCCTGGCGCGGAAGCGATAATTTCTTTCTTCCCATTTTTACTGTTGGCTGGATTCAATTGGTACTTCAAAGCCCCTTTATAGGATCTTGGATCGGGGTGCTCGTCGGCGGAGTCATTGTGCTGATCCTTGTATGGTTCGTTCAACGCCGAAACTGGTTGGACCATACCGGGAGTTTAGCCGCCTTGTGGATTGCGGCGATTCTTTGGATGAGCGGCGGCTGGAAGGCTCTTTCTGCCCCAATTTTTCTATTGGCTGTGGGATCCGTCACCGGCAAGTTAATTCGTTCGACCCACGCTTCCGAGAAAAGGTCCGCGACACAGGTGTTTTCTAATGGCCTTGTTGGGGTGGCGCTTTACATGCTCTATGGATTGACCGGGCAGTTCCATTGGCTTCTGCTCGCCTGGGGCTCTTTTGCGATCAGTGTTTGCGATACCATTAGCAGCGAAGTGGGCGTTGCCGTTGGCGGACGCACCTATAATGCGCTAACGCTCCGCAAAATGGCTCCGGGCCTTTCGGGCGGAATTTCTCTCGCCGGGACTGCAGGAGGTTTGGCTGCTTTGCTGCTTTTGGTACTTTTTCTGGGTGGTATTTTGCCTGTAAGCCCGATTCAGTTGCTTTGGGTTTTGGGCACTGGATTTATTGGCATGCTGATAGACAGCATTTTAGGCAGTAAATGGCAGGCCTTATGGAGGCAGGGTGAGGCGTTGAGTGAGGTTTCAAGCAATAGTCCGCAGGAAGTACTGGTCAAAGGTTTGCCTTGGCTCGACAACCACTGGGTAAATTTTTTGAGCAATGGAATTACCATGGCCTGCTCCTACCTCGCTTATGCTTGGTTTTTTCTATGACTAATCACTTTGCAACCGGTAATGAACATCGTATCAATCTTTAGAATCGTCGCAGTAAGCGAGGGATACAGCTACCTGGCATTCACCGCAACAATGCCTTTGAAGTACGGATTGGGAATTCTCTGGCCCAATAAAATTGTTGGAGCCACGCACGGAGCTTTGTTTCTCGCATTCATGGTTTTGCTTCTATTGGTTTGGATCCGCGAGCGATGGACGATTGGCCGGGTTGCAGCCTTTGGACTGGCTTCGCTCCTGCCCTTTGGGACTATTTGGTTGGATCGACGAATTTTTGCCAAGAAATAACCAGTGTGGTTTATTGGTGTTAAGGAATTTACTAATTCTTGGCTTTGGATTATTTATAATCGTCTTGAGGCCAGCGATCTTCTTATTTAAAGTAATTTTGCAGCCAATTAAAAAAATAAACTATGAATAAATCCTTTTTTGCTGCAGCCCTTGTTGCTGTAGTCGCCTCATCCTGCTCTAACAACCAAGGCGAAGACGTCGACGCTACGGCCTCAGTGGCCTACACGGTTGACGCCGCATCTTCTACCGTAGATTGGAAGGGTGACGTGGTTGGAGTATACAGCCACAATGGCACTGCCAAACTCGCTTCTGGAACCGTTGAAGTTGCAGACAGCGCAATAGTTGGTGGAATGTTCACCATCGACATGACTACGATTTGGCCTACCGACAGCGCTTCGTACAAAGACCAAGACGGTGGCCGCGCAAGCGACCTAGTGAGTCACTTGATGACCGACGACTTCTTTGGAGTTGATTCGTTCCCAACCGCTACGTTTGAAGTAGTTAGCGCTACTGCAACTACCGTGAGCGGCAAACTCACTGTTAAGGGAGTTACGGTTGACGAAGAGCTTGAAATCACCAACATGGAGGTTACCGAAGCAGGTTTGACCTTCACCGGCGCCTTGACTTTTGATCGCCAAAAGCACGGAGTAAGCTGGAAGCATTTTGTAAAGGACTACGTTCTTGCTGACGAAATCGCAATCACCTTCACGGTTGTTGCTGCTCCTGAACTTTAAGACGGTAAAAAGTTTTATAACGAAAAGCCCCGCCAATGGCGGGGCTTTTTTTATGGACTGCTGCCAATGTTAGGGACTAACCAAGTTTAGACTGACGTTGAAGTAGAGCGGGTTGCCGAGCCCGTTGGTCTGAGCATAGGCGTCGTCTCGCAAGAGGCCAAAGGCCCTATAAATCTCAACTCCATCGACCAAACGATCGACGTCGAAGCGGTACTGAAAGCGGTAGCCTGCCTGAACAGAAAGCCAAATAAAGTCCTTCAGCGAAAACTCATAAACCATGCGGAATCGGGCCTCTCCGCGGCGAATTTCTAGGTCTTCGTTGCGAAGGTCGACACCGCTTGCCGGATCGCGCCACAAACGGTAGGACTGCCCCTCTAGCTCATAGCCCGCAAAGATCATGTTTCGCGGATTGATCGTTCTGCGCACGTGGGCGCGGGCCGGGAAGAGTACTTCGGCTCCCCACTTGTTCAGGGCATCGGTGGAATTGTAAAGAACTACAGGGATGTAGTTAATCTCTCCCACGCGGTAGGTGCGCGCAAGGCCCAATCCCCACTGCTTCTTTTCGGTCGGGCGGCGACCGTAGATCAATGCTGCAGAGTACCGCAGGTACTGGGCAGGCATGAACTCTATACCGTAGGTTCCGCTTAAATCCGCAGAGCCTTGAAAGAGCAGGAAGTTTTTGCGATCGAGTGGCTTAAACACTGTGGTATTAATGCCCGTGGTTCGCATACCATGCTCCGACAGGGTCTGATGCAGTGGGTTTGAAGCCGCAGTAGGCAGTGTGGCATACTGGTACTGCGTGTTCCAATAGTTGGCACCCATTTGCCAGACCAGGTTGGTTTTAGAGATAACTGGGATGTTAAAACCTACCCTTAAGCCCTGCGTTGCATTCACCCGAGCCTCTTCGGCGGCGGCTAGTTCCGCACCACTGGCATTAAAAAGCGTACCCGCTGAGAGGTTGTAGGCCCCCTGGTAGTCGTAGCCCAGCGAAATTAGCTTGGCAGGGCTTAGGCCCTCAATTTTAGGACTGCAAAAGCGCTTCGCTCCGGCGTCTACAAAACCAAGGTTATCGTACTGGCTAAAGTCGTCTTCGGCAGACGATGAAGTGTCGGACTGGGCCCAAAGAGTTCCTCCGATGGACGATGCGAGGGCTAAAGCCCAAATTCCGCGGCGCATCATTTTTTAGCAGGCGCAGTGGCTAGCCTCTTCCACACGTCGGTACGGCCAAGGGCCTGTACTCCAATGTATCCGCGAATATCCAGGGTGTTTTTATCCTTCATCTTGATGATACAGTTGTAGGTACTGCCGTTGAGCGGATCATAGATAGTACCCTCAGACCAGGTTCCGTCAGTTTGGTAGACGAAGTCCTTGAGCATGCGGTAGCCCTTGAGCGGAACATTTTTGAGCGCTGCATTAGGGTTGTTCTTGTCGGTTTTGGGCAGGTTGGTCTCTGGGTCGTTGGGTTCGATGAGCCATACCACTCGCCCGTAGTACTTTGCGCCAATTTTGTCAATTTTAATGCGCGAGCGTCCGTTGCTGGGCTCCCAGACACCGATCAATTGGTCTCCGGGAGATTCTTGAAGCTCAAAATGGAGCGAAGTGAAGGCAATTAAGGCCGAAGCGGCCCAAAGGGATAGTTTGCGTAGCATAGGTTGTTTAGGATTTAACGGTAAGGTCTAGGGTAAGGTTAATTTTAAAGCTACGGTTGCCGTCGTAGAAGTCTTCGGCAAGGTCCGCGTCGAGAACCAAGTAGACGGTGCCACCCGATACCAGAGTTCCAAGTTCCGCGTCGGGAGCAACCTCAAGGGCCACCGAGGAGGATTCTGCAGGCAGCGGATTTTTGAACGCCACCTCTTGCATGGCCACTTCGGCATCGTCGCTGGCAAAAGAGAGCACCAGAGAACGCACCATTGCAAAACCTAGGCTGTCGCCTGGAGCCACCGTCGCGCTAGTCAGGCGCGCATCAGAAATGAGCATTCCCTCTTGATAGGCATCGCCAAGAATGGATTTTAGGTCTATTTCGAGGCTGTACTGGCCTTGGTTCGGACCTTCAAATAAGGGGCCTTCAAGGGTTACGTTGAGGTCGTTAACGGCGTATTCGTGAACGGTACCTGAGCCGGAACAGCCCCAGATCAGTAAGGCTGGAAGCACCATGGTACCGGCAATGCGGAGGATGTTTTTAATCATTTTTGGATGGAATTAAGTGCCGAATATATACCCAAAAGGCGATTGAGAACGATTCTTGGGGATAATTTTTAGGTTCCGACAGCCTGTAGCGCAATAGCGCATAATTTTAGGCAAGCATGCATAACCTCATCGCGCTTAAGGCAAATTCGTCTCAAACCTTCCGCAATAAAGGAGAATTCGTACGCGCCCATCCTTTAGATTTTAGGTTCGAATGAAGTCCGCCCTTATTGTACTGCTCGCAGGCCGAGGAATGCGTTTTGGTGGCCCGAAGCAGCTTGAGCCGGTGGGAGCGAATGGCGAATGCATTGCCGAGCTCAGCGTGAGGGATGCTGCATCGGCTGGATTCACGGGGGCAATTCTGGTAATTCGAGAGGAGCACCGCGCACTTTGGGAGGCCAAAACTTGGCCGATTCCGACCTCTATTGCGATTCAGCACCAAGCCCTCGGAACCGGTGATGCCTTGGGCATCGGCATGACCTTGGCCGATTCCTTGGGCTACGGCAATTGGGCCGTGGCGAACGGCGACGACTACTATGGTCCGATTTGGAACGAGGCCTACCGCCTTCTAGCTCTGGGCTTGAATGCAGCCCTCGCCTACCCGCTTAAAAGCGTGTGCAGCCAATCGGGCTCGGTAAGCCGGGCAATTTTGCACCAAGACGAAGACCGTCTTTTAACCAGCATCGAAGAGGTGCACAACCTGTACCCCGAGGATGCTGCTCGATTGAACAACCCTTGGGTTTCTATGAATGCATGGGTATTTCAGAAGGAACTTCTTCCATGGTGGACGAAGGCACAAAAACAGCACCAGGGCGACCGTGAATTTGGAATCCCCGATGCATTGCGCGTCGGAATTTCTTGGGGCGCATCCATCGAGGTTGCGCAAGTTGGTGAATCCTGGATTGGTCTTACCCATGCGGCTGACAAAGATGCCGTTTTGATGTACTTTAAAGGCCGTTAAATAACTTGAATCCATGAATCGTCGCGATTTTTTGCGCAGCACTGGCTTGGCAACTGCCGGTGCTGCTATACTTCCTTCTTACCTCTATGCTTTGTCGCCTGAGGTTCGAACTACAATTCGAGTGGGATTTATTGCTACGGGCCTTAGGGGGCAAAACCATCTTGAACTCATGCTTCAACGAGACGACGTTGAAGTCGTTGCCCTGGCCGATCCCCAAGCGCATATGCTGGCCTCTGCAGTGAGTATGATTGCAAAGTCCGGCAAAAAAGAAGCAAAGACCTATGGCAATGGGCCGAAGGACTATCTGAACATGCTCGAAAAGGAGCGTTTGGACGCCGTTTTTGTGAGCAGCCCCTGGGAGTGGCATCGCGACCACGGCGTCGCTGCCCTTGAGGCCGGAGTGGCCGTGGCCATGGAAGTGAGCGGAGCAATAAACCTCAAGGATTGCTGGGATTTAGTGGAGGCAAGCGAGCGCAACCGAACTCCGCTCATGGCGCTTGAAAACGTGTGCTACCGGCGCGATGTGATGTCGGTCTTGAATATGGTGCGCCAAGGAATGTTTGGCGAACTGGTTCACGGGCAAGGCGGATACCAGCACGACCTGCGGGGAGTCCTGTTCAACGACGGAAAATCACCCTACGGCAAGGGCGTGGAATTTGGAGCGGAACGTGGTTACAGCGAATCGCAGTGGCGAACGGACCACTACGTCAAGCGCAACGGAGAACTGTATCCGACGCACGGACTGGGCCCGGTAGCCGCCATGATGGACGTCAATCGGGGCAATCGTTTGACGCATTTGACTTCTATGGCAAGCAAGTCGCGCGGATTAAACGACTACGTTACCCGTCAAGCGGGCAAGGATCACCCGAATGCCAAGGTGAATTTTGCCTGCGGCGATATTGTGACCACTACCATTGGTTGCGCCAACGGCGAAACTATTCTGCTGACCCACGACACCGCCCTTCAGCGGCCTTATAATTTAGGCTTCCGAGTTCAGGGCACGCGCGGAATATGGCAGGACTTCGGCTGGGGAGGCCTCGACCAAGGCCACATTTACTTTGAAGATTCGATGAAGCAGAGCCACCGATGGGCCAATACGGTTGAGTTGATGAAGTCCAATGACCACCCGCTCTGGGCCAAGCATTCTGAGGCGGCCGCGGGCGCGGGACATGGCGGAATGGATTTCTTTGTAGACAACGCCTTCATCGAATGCCTCAAACGCAAGGAACCTTTTCCCTTTGACGTCTACGACCTAGCAACGTGGTACGCGATTACGCCCTTGTCAGAAAAGTCCATAGCGGAGGGCTCTGTGCCTCAAGAAATTCCGGATTTCACCCGCGGGGCCTGGTTAGAGCGAAAGCCCATTTTTGGGTTCTATGACCAGTATTAACTGGGATGACTGGGGACTTGCGGTACCCCTGACGCTAAAGTCCGTACCGGGAGGCCTAATTAACCGCAGTTTTAAGGCTGAATTTACCCATATTCCCCCCAAGTTTCTGCAAGGCCTCAACCGGCAGGTTTTCACGAATTGGGGCGCAATAGAGCAGAATATGAACTTAATTTTCGGGCATCCGGTCCGCGAATTGTGCGTACTGCCCATTAGGCGTAAAGACGGTAGAATCCATAATGTCGATGGGTGGCGAGTTTTTGAATTTCTGCCTGACTCCAAGGATTCTACTCGACCAACACTCGAGGACATTGGTAAATTTTGGGGTTCATTCACGGCATGCCTCCTTGAGCAATCGCTACAATGGGAGACTGTTATTCCTAATTTCCACAGCGCTAAGTGGCGATGGATGGAATGGGAGCAAAAGCTGCACCCAGTGCCTGACGAGTTTAAGGACTTGGCACTGAACCTAGAGACCATGAGCACCACCTTTCTTGATTTAGAAAAGCGCCTACCCCTGGCGGTACAGCACCATGACGCCAAGTTACCCAACCTAATTTGCGGACCTTCTGGAATGCGTGCCGTGGACCTTGATACGCTTCAACCCGGCTACCTCGGCAGCGATTTTGGCGACCTAGTTCGAAGCGCTGCAGCCCGACGGCACGAAGACGACCCGGAACCCAATTCAGCGAATTCTGAGTCGTTTGAGGCGCTTTGGAGGGGCTATGCAGCGGGATACCCTGATGCTTTAAGCATTTCGCACCTCATTAGGCTAATGCCAGCCTACCTAAGCTGGATGCAGGCCTTGCGCTTTGCAACCGATGCATGGGAGGGGAGTGAGTACTACCGCGTGGACTACCCGGGGCAAAACTGGGTCCGAGCCAAAAACCAAATTGAATTAGCCAAAGACCTCCTGCGCCTCGCCTAGATTGCGTAGGTTTAAGCAATGAATATATCTTTTTCTATTGAAACCCTCGACCGCAGTCGCTTGGACCCTTCCGTTCAATCGCTTTTGGACGCCGCCTGTAAGGCATTGGATCAGGCCTATGCGCCTTATTCCGGATTCAGGGTCGCTGCATCGCTACGCCTAAGTGACGGGCGGATTTTGACCGGAACCAACCAAGAAAACGCATCCTACCCGGTAGGAATCTGCGCCGAACGGGTCGCTATTAGCGCAGTCAACAGCATTGCTCCAGGCGCGATTGTGGAGTCCATGGCTATTGCCTACCGTCCATCCGTGGGCAAGGGTGATAGTCCCCTTGCCCCCTGTGGCATGTGCCGACAAGCACTTGTGGAGCAGCATTCGCGTCAAAATCAGCCCATCGAACTTATTATGGCGGGCGAGAGCGGTCCAATCTGGCGCTTGGCTGACTCCAGTGCGCTTCTACCCCTTGCATTCACCCCAAAAAGCCTGGAATGAAGCTGCCATCTTTTGGCCAAAGCATCTTCTCAGAAATGACGGAGCTGGCTCATAAACAGGGTGCAATAAACCTGGCCCAAGGTTTTCCCGAATTTGGACCGGATCCTGAACTGCTTCAGTGCTTCCACCATGCGCTCGACGCCCATTCCGCCCAGTACGCTCCGATGCCCGGACTTTTAGCACTGCGCGAAGCCATTGCTCAAGACCAAAACCGCCGAAACGCCCTGAGCTACGACGCAGCCTCAGAGGTTACCGTGGTTGCGGGAGCCACGCTGGGAATTTTTAGCGCCCTGCAGGCACTTTGCGGTCCCTCTGACGAGGTGGTCATTCTCGAGCCAGCCTTTGATTGCTATCGGCCGGCAGTACTCATGGCTGGAGCCAAGCCCATACCTCTTGCCCTTAAACGGGTTCAGGACGGGTTCCAAATCGACTGGCCCGCATTAAAATCCGCACTGAATTCGAGAACCAAAGCCATACTAATCAACAGTCCCCACAACCCCACTGGCATGGTTTGGACCATCGAAGACTGGGAGCAGCTCGCGCGGATTCTGCCCAAGGAGACCCTAGTCATGAGCGATGAAGTTTATGAAGCCATGATGCTGGACGGGCAAAGCCTTGCCAGCCCCCACCACCTTCCCGAACTAAGGGAGCGGAGTCTGCGCTTTATTAGTTTTGGCAAGACCTACCACGCCACAGGCTGGAAGCTTGGTGCCGTCTTGGCTTCGGCGCGATGCACCAGTATGCTGCGCAATGCTTACCAATTCATTGCTTTTTCGGCGTCGATTCCGACCCAGTATGCCCTTCTGGAGTTCATGAAGCTCCGGCCCCACTACCCCGATCGATTGGGGGAATTTTTTAAGGCCAAACGCGACCTCCTTCGTGCGGAATTAGAAGGCTCTGGATTTAGACCCCTGAGTACCCAGGGCGGCTACTTTATGATGGTTGATTATTCGGAGACCAGCTCGCTGCCCGACCGTGAAATGGCCACACTGCTCACCATTGAGGCGGGCGTAGCCACCATTCCCTTGAGTCCGTTTTACCAAGGGGGTCTGGTGCAGAGCGGGCTCCTCAGACTCTGCTTCGCCAAAGAAGAGGCGACCCTCAGGGAGGCAAGCCAGCGCCTAAGGGTCTGGGCTGGTCGGTAGTTCAGGTAAGGCGCAGCACCAACAATTGCTGCTGCTGATTTAGGCTAATCGCCCTTCAATAATTTCTTCGACCACTCCGGGATCAATTAAGGTGGAGGTGTCGCCCAGTTGGCTAAAGTCGCCGTCGGCAATTTTTCTTAAAATCCGCCTCATAATTTTACCCGAACGGGTTTTGGGCAGGCCCGATACCACTTGGATTTTGTCGGGCTTCGCGATGGGTCCGATGATTCGGCTGACGCAGTCCATGATTTCTTGAATGGTTTTGGCGTCCCAGTCATTGCCACTGCAGAGCACGAAGGCATAAATACCCTGCCCTTTTATGGGGTGGGCAAAGCCAACAACGGCGGATTCCACCACCAGCGGATGCTTGTTGATGGCGTTTTCTACCTCGGCGGTTCCAATGCGGTGTCCGCTCACGTTGAGTACGTCGTCTACCCGTCCGGTGATGCGGTAGTGGCCGTCTTCGTCGCGAAGGCAGCCGTCGCCGGTAAAATAAAGGCCGGGGTATGCACTAAAGTAGGTCTGGCGGCATCGCTCGTGGTCGCCATAGGTAGTGCGGAGCATTCCCGGCCAAGGCGCGCGAATGCAAAGGTTGCCGCTGACGCCATTGCCTATTAGTTCTATGCCATGATCGTCGACCAACACGGGGTCAATACCCGGCATGGGAAGGGTGGCGAACGTAGGCTTGGCCGGTGTCACACCCGCGAGGTTGGTGATCATAATACCCCCTGTTTCGGTCTGCCACCAGGTGTCAACAATCGGACTCTTGCCCTTGCCGATGTGGCTGTGGTACCAGTTCCAGGCCTCTTCGTTGATGGGTTCACCAACGGTTCCGAGCACCTTGAGGCTGTCCAAACGTTTACCAATTAACGGATCCAAACCAAAACCCATCAAGCTGCGAATTGCAGTCGGCGCGGTGTAGAGTATGCTGACCTGGTGGCGGTCGACGATGTCCCAAAAACGTCCCGCATCGGGCCAAGTAGGGACTCCTTCAAACATCACGGTGGTTGCGCCCGCGAGCAGCGGTCCGTACAAGAGGTAGCTGTGGCCGGTAATCCATCCAAGGTCGGCGGTGCAAAAGTGAACCTGCCCCGGTTGGTACTGAAAGGCATTTACAAAGGTGTAGGCCGCCCAAACCATGTAGCCAGCGCAAGTGTGCACCACTCCCTTGGGCTGGCCGGTGGATCCGCTGGTGTAGAGAATGAAGAGCAAATCCTCGGCCTCCATAACCTCAGGCTCGACCTTTGGGTTGCCCATGGCCTGGACGCGGTCGATCTCGTCATGCAGCCAACGGTCCCGGCCCTGAACCATAGCGACCGGGATTCGGCAATGAGCTACCACCAAAATGGTCCGCAGCGAAATGCAGCCTTCTGCCGCTTGGTCGACTACCGACTTGAGCGGAATCACTTTAGCCCCGCGGTTTGCGCCGTCGCAGGTGATAACCACCTTTGCTTGAGCGTCGTTGATGCGGTCGGCCAAGGACTGGGCACTAAAGCCCGCAAAAACAACCGAATGCGCGGCCCCGATGCGAGCGCAGGCTAGCAGGGCAATGGCGAGCTCGGGAATCATGCCCATGTAGAGGCAGACTCGGTCGCCCTTCTGCACCCCGTTGTTCTTGAGTACCCGGGCAAACTGCATAACCCTATAATGCAGTTCGCCGTAGCTCAGCACTTGCGGCTCGTCCTTAGGATCATTGGGTTCAAAAATTAGGGCAGGTTTGCCCGCATTGGCGGCGAGGTGTCGGTCGAGGCAGTTCTCGGTAATGTTGAGCTGGGCTCCGTCAAACCAGCGCACCGAGGGCTCGTCAAAGTTCCATTCCAAAACCTTGTTCCATGGGCGAATCCAGGTAAAATGCTGGGCTATGTCTGCCCAAAAGGCTTCGGGATTGGCCAGAGAATCCTGCCTTGAGCGATGGTATTGCTGCAGGGTTCTAATTTGATAGGGGTATACCATGAGGCAAACCTAAGAAATCATTAGGTTTGCTCTTCTATGCGAACCTCGTTTAGGATGCTGATCCTTTCTGCTATTTTGCTTGCGCTATCGAGCGCGGACCATCCAATGCACCTCGCTTCGCACGAGCTGAGGGTGGGACCCAAGCGCATCGATTGGACCCTTCGAATTTTTACCGACGACCTAGAAGATGCGATCAACGGGCGCAATAAATCGGGAAAAGTCCGCCTAGAAAGCCCCGATGGCCGGGCTATGGCCGAACGCTACCTACTTGAAACACTTAAAGTGAATCGCGGCAAAAAACAGGTCATAATGCATTTCGACCAATACCGTTACCAGCCCAATACCGTAGAGTTTCAATTTCACGTCGACGGCGGATTGCCTTTAGTGGTGAACGACCAAATTCTGCACGAACTTTTTCAGGACCAACAAAACGTGTACTTCGTTCGCGGCCCAAAGGGTCGAATCGACGCGCTGAGTTCCCGGGCTAGCCCGGTAGTTACTTTATCGAATACCCAATGATATTTCCTCTTTTTACCGAGCTCGGTTTTTTTCATATTCTCGACGCAGGAGCATGGGACCACTTGCTTTTTGTCGCTGCGATGATGGCTCCTTTTTCGATAAAAGACGTTAAAATGTGGTTTTTGGCGCTGAGCTCCTTCACGGTCGGGCACAGCCTGGCCATGGCCGCGCAAATTGCTCTTGCCCTCTCCCTGAATTCGGCCTTGATTGAGGGATTGGTCCTGGCGACCTTGGTATTTACCGCCGGCCGGGTCGTTTGGTTCAAAGGCGCACCAAAAACGAGCCGAGGCAAGTGGTTTAGCGCAGAGCTCCTACTTGCCGCATGCTTTGGTTTGGTGCACGGGCTTGCCTTTGCCAAGGACCTAGCTCCGCTTCTGCCTGCAAGCGCGGAGGGACTTTGGGCAAGCTGGGGCTGGTTTGCCCTGGGTATTGAGGGCGGACAGCTGCTTGTTGTTGCGGCAGTATTTAGCCTAAAATGGATGGCCTCGGTGCGGGGATTTAATCCACGGGATTTTGCCCTGGCCCTAGGGGCAATCTGCCTCGGAGTTTCGCTACATTTGGCGTCTCAATGGTATTTAGAATTATGAAATTAAATCAAACTTGGACCCTGGCCGGTCTGGCTTTTTCTGCGGCTTCTTTTGCCCAGCACGTTCCCGCTGACCGACTGTCGCACAGCAAGTTCCGACAACTCGAGCAGGAACTGCCCACGCCCAACAGCTACCGCAATGCGGCAGGGGCTCCCGGCCACGCCTACTACCAAAACCGCGCAGACTACGACATCAAACTGAACCTCAACGAGAAGACCCACGTGCTCACCGGCACGGAATGGATTACCTACCGAAACAACAGCCCCGACGCCTTGGCCTACCTCTGGGTGCAGCTGGACCAGAATATGATGAAGCCTGGCTCGATGACGGACCAGAGTAAAAAAGGCAGCATCCCCGCTTCTATTACGCCCGAAAAAATTCAGGATGAGTACATTGACGTCTACCAAGGCGGGTTCAACATAACCGAGGTCAAGTCGGCGAGCAACAGCAATCTGCCCTATGTCATCAACAATACCATGATGCGTGTGGACCTGCCCACTGCCCTAGCCCCGGGTCAAAGCGTGCGGTTTTACATCGCCTGGAACTACCTGATTAACGACCGCATGAAGGTGGGCGGACGCAGCGGATACGAGCATTTTAAGGATGAAGACAATACGCTCTATACCATTGCCCAGTTTTTCCCGCGAATGGCTGTTTATGGCGACAACGTCGGCTGGCAGCACAAGCAGTTTTTAGGCCAGGGCGAGTTTACCCTGCCCTTTGGAGACTATAAAGTGGCCATTACCGTTCCGAGCGACCACCTGGTTGCCGCCACCGGAACCCTAATCAACGAGTCTAGTGTTCTGAGTGCAACCCACCGACAGCGGCTTGCAGAGGCGCGCAGAAACTTCTCTAAGCCGGTCATCATTGCCTCGGAGGCTGAGGCTCGGGAGCGCGAGAAAACCAAGGCGAGCGGAACCAAAACTTGGGAATTCAGCGCCAAAAACGTGCGTGACTTCGCCTTCGCCAACAGCCGAAAGTTTATATGGGATGCCATGGCGGTCAAGGTGGGCAACCAGATTACCCTGGCGGAATCGTTCTACCCCAAAGAGGGCAACCCGCTTTGGGAGCAGTTCTCGACGCGTGCCGTAGCCCAGACCATTGAGACCTATTCTAAGTTCACTATTGACTACCCCTACGAGCGGGCAATATCAGTTCACACCGCAGACATCGGCATGGAGTACCCTATGATTTGCTTCAACGGAGGCAGGCCCGACGCAGACGGAACCTACTCCGAGGGAACCAAGCACGGAATGATAAGCGTCATCATTCACGAGGTTGGCCACAACTACTTCCCCATGATCATCAACAGCGACGAGCGGCAGTGGACTTGGATGGACGAAGGCCTTAACAGCTTTGTGCAGCAACTTGCCGAGCAAGAGTGGGACGTCAACTACCCTTCTCGCCGCGGACCGGCATACAATATCGTAGACTACATGAGGTCGCCGGCCCTCAACCAGGTTCCCATCATGACCAATTCCGAGAGCATCATGCAGTTTGGCAACAACGCCTACGGCAAGCCGGCCACCGCGCTCAACATTTTACGCGAAACCGTCATGGGCCGCGAGCTCTTTGACCATGCATTCAAGTCCTACTGCAGCCGTTGGGCCTTCAAGTCTCCCGCTCCTGCGGACTTCTTTCGCAGCATGGAAGACGCCAGCGGCGTAGACCTGGACTGGTTCTGGCGCGGTTGGTTCTACACCACCGAGGCGGTTGACCAAGAGCTAGGCAAGGTGCGCATTGCAGCAACTCCGACGCTAGACCCCGAGGAACTGGAATCCCAGCGCAGAGCCAAGAAAGAGGCGGAATACGATGGTTTCATTGGGAACCAACGCAACGCAATCAGCAACCGACCCACCAAGGTAGACAAGGACTCTGCCTACCGAGATTTTTACACGAGCGAGTACAATCGCTATGCAGTCACTAAGGCAGATGCCAAGCGATTAGAAGGCCTAAAGGCAGGTCCGCAGGGATTTCTTCACGAAATAACCATTAAAAACGTAGGCGGACTCATTATGCCCGTCATCGTGCGCTACACTTTTGGAGACGGAACTTCTCACGTGGAGCGCTGGCCAGCAGAGGTATGGATTTTGTCGGAGCAGGAATTTACCAAGACCATTTACTTGCCCAAGAAGGCGGTTTCTATTGAGCTCGATCCCTTCAAGGAACTGGCCGACATCGACTTATTCAACAACTCTTGGGGATTGGATGCCGACCTGCATTTGGAGGCCTTACCCGCGACTAGCGGAGCCGACCGCTGGAGGAGCAACCCGATGCGCGATGCGCGCAAGTAATCGCCCCAAGCAATGAACTCTTCACTGCTTCGATTCCCGCTTTGTGCGGCGGCGACCTTTTTGCTCATGGCCTGTGGGTCGGGTGATTCTCCTGAGACCGAAGAGGCCTCGGCCCCCCAGAGCTCCGGCAACTACCTCAAGGACGACTACGTCGAGGTACCGCTGGATCAGTACCTGCGCATTAAGGATGCCTTGGTTTCGTCGAATGCCCAGGAAGCTCAAGCCGCGGCAAGGCAGCTTGACTCGCTTTGGAGTATTGCAAGTCCTGGGGATCAATTGCTCTCTTCGGTTCGTCAAATTGCGGCGTCTGCCGATTTAGAAGCCCAAAGATTAGCCTTTCATTCGCTGACGCAGGCCTATTTAGTGTCCCTCGAGTCTGCGCCATGGAGCGATTCCCTTTATTTGCAGTTTTGCCCCATGGCCTTCGACTCCGAGGGAGCTACTTGGATCAGTCGAGAGCGCAAGGTGATGAATCCCTACTTTGGGGATGACATGCTAAACTGTGGGGTAGTACGCCGCAGCATTGGTTCCTCGGGCGAACAGGCCAAGTAGGTCTGGACGAGTTATGGTCTCGTATTAAGTTTTGCACATGCTTCAAGCGGTTCGCCGGGTCGTATTACCTTCGCATTCGTGGGTAAAATCATAGCAGTAGCAAACCAAAAAGGCGGAGTCGGCAAAACGACTACTGCAGTAAATCTAGCGAGTGCGCTTGGCATACTCGAGCAGCGCGTGCTGCTCATCGATGCAGACCCTCAGGCCAATGCCACCTCTGCCCTAGGTTTTGACCCCTCTGCACCGCGAATGGGAACCTACCAAGTCCTGGAGCATGCCATTAAGCCTTACGATGCTACTTTGGTCTGCCGCAATCCCAACCTGATGCTGATGCCGGCCCATATGGACCTCGTAGCAGCAGAACTTGAGTTGGTTGACAAGGTGCGCAGGGAATACATGCTTCAATCTGCTTTAGCCGAAGTCAAAGACGACTTTGACTACATCGTTATTGACTGTGCTCCCTCCCTAGGGTTGGTGACGATGAACGCCTTAACTGCCTCCGACTCGGTGCTTATTCCAATTCAATGCGAATACTTCGCTCTCGAAGGGTTGGGCAAATTGCTCAACACGGTGCGCTCGGTTCAAAATATACAAAACCCTGATTTGCAGATCGAAGGAATTCTCCTCACCATGCACGACTCCCGGCTGCGACTGAGCACCCAAGTGGTCGAGGAGGTGCGACAGCACTTTCAGCAGCTCGTTTTTTCTACCATCATTGCCCGCAACGTGCGGCTGAGTGAGGCACCCTCTTTTGGAGAACCAATTATGGTTTATGATGCCGCCTCTACCGGAGCCGAGAACTACCTCAACCTAGCGCGAGAACTTTTGGCACGAAATGCGCAGGTAAGCGCTTGAATTTCTGTTCACTCCTAGTTTATTAGCCATGTCCACCACCCTACGTCCCCTAGTTTTTGCTGCAGCATTCTTCGCATGCTCCTTGGCAGAAGTTTTTGCGCAACCCCTGCTGGCAGATGGCGTGGTTGCCGTGGTCGGCAATGAGATTATTCTCCAGTCTGACGTGCTTATTATGCGCGAAACACTAAAACGCGAGGGTCAGGATCGCAGCGTATGCGAAATTCTTCAGGAGCTGATTTTCGAGAAGCTCTTGATTCACCACGCGGCCATTGATTCGGTAATTGTCGAAGACAGCGAGATTGACGACAACATATCTAGGCGAATCGAGCAGCTTGTGACCCAAATTGGGAGCGAACGCAAGCTTGCCGAATACTACAAGAAGTCCATCCTTGAAATCAAAGAAGAAATGCGGCCTTTGATGAAGAACCAGCTCACCGCACAACGCATGCAGGGCACCATTACCGAGAAGGTCAAGGTCACCCCCGTAGAAGTTGAAACCCGAATTCGCAAAATGCCCATTGACTCTCTGCCTTTGATCGGAACCGAGGTTGAGTTGGGGCAAATAATTGTCAATCCCAAAGTAAGCGACAAGGCCGAAGAAGAAGCAATAGCCCGACTCGATCAGCTTCGTACTCGCGTTATTAACGGCTCAAGCTTTTCCACTATGGCTATTTTATATTCTGAAGACCCAGGGTCCAATCGCAACGGCGGAGAGTACAAGGGTATCAAACGCGGACAATTTGCTAAGGAATTCGATGCGGTTTCATACAATTTAGAAGTTGGCGAAATTTCGAAGCCTTTTCGTACCGAGTACGGCTACCACATTGTTCAGCTTCAGCTCAAACGGGGAGAGGAACTCGACTTGCGCCATATACTGGTCAAGCCCAAACTCGAGCAAATAGACCTGGATGCTGCGCAAGAGCGTTTAGACAGCATTAGGCTTGCCGTCGTTTCAGGCACGCTCACCTTCGAAGAAGCGGCCGAGAAATTTTCTGAAGACGAAGAGACTAAGCTCAATGGCGGAATCATGCTGAACCCCAATACAATGGACCTCAAATTCAACCTAGACCAGCTCGACCGAGGAGTTTTTTATGCCATTCAGAATTTGTCGGTCGATGAGATTAGTAAGGCGGCTCTGGTGCGGGACCCCCAGGGCAAAGAGTTTTTTAGAATCGTTCAGCTTCGCGATAAAATTGAGCCCCATCGTGCGAATTTGGATCTTGACCTCGCCCTATTGAAAAACTATGTGGAGAACGTGAGGCGTCAAGAAGCTCTAGAGGGATGGGTTTCGAAAAAGAAGGCTGAAACAGCATTGCGCGTCAACGCGAAGTATGACGACTGCAAGGTGTTGTTCTAATTGTTCTTTTTACTAACTTTGCCGCCCCTAGAGGAATTTCGCCAACAGGGATTTTGCAGACCCAACCTCTGTTTCAAAGTGAAGCATGTTGCCGTTTGAATTGCATAAATAGGAGATCATGGATCTAATTAAGTACGTTGAAGACACCTACGTGGAGAAGAAAGACTTCCCATCGTTCAAGGCGGGTGATACCATCACGGTGTACTACAAAATTGTGGAAGGTGAAAAAACCCGTACGCAGTTCTTTCGCGGAGACATTATTCAGCGCAACAGCTACGGAACCACCGAAACCTTTACCATTCGCAAAATGTCAGGCGCCATTGGCGTCGAGCGGATTTTCCCGATTAACATGCCCAACCTCGAGAAGATTGAGGTGAACAAAACGGGTAAGGTTCGTCGTGCACGCATCTTCTACCAGCGCGACCGCACTGGCAAGAGCGCTCGCATCAAGGAGCGCCGCATAAAATAGTAGGCTTTTTTAGGGTAAAATCACGAAGGCCGTTCGCCGATTAAGCGAACGTCCCTCGCTGCTTTGGTTGCTCCCCACGGGCTTCGATGAGCCATAGCCCTTGGCTCTGAGACGGATTGGGTCCAGCCCAAGCTGAATCAATGCATGCATAACACTTTGTGCCCGCTGCTGGGAGAGAATTTGGTTGGTTCTCTCGTTGCCGACGTTGTCGGTATGCCCCTGAATTTCAATTTTAAAGGCCGAATGGTCATTTAGGTAGGCTGCAAAACTTAGTAGGGCAAGCTGGTCTTCGGTGCTGAGCTGGGCACTGGCGCTAGTAAATAAAATGCTTCTTAGGGCAAACTCTTCGCCAGCAGTGGCTTTGCGCGCAATCAGCGCGGACACCGGCTCCTGATCGTGCTGGGCTTCGAGTCGAATAGCGGTGTAGCCGAGGTCCGGATGATCGAGCGACAGCACGGATGCTGTTAGGTCTTCACGAGCTATGACTGCGGTAAACGTTCGGCTTGAGGCATCGACAATTACCGTTTGGCTTGTTTTGGATTTTAAATTTTCAATGCGAATTTGGGTGCTGCGCCCGTCTTGAGGAATATCTCCCTCAATGGTACCGCGAACAAAGGAGACTTCCCTGCCTGCAGCCGTGGACGGAAGTTCAAACCGAAGCATGTCAAAGCCGGTAGTCTCGCTTCGCTTGCTAAAATATCCTAGGGGTTCGTTGGCGTGAACGCCAAAACCAAGTTCGTCTTGGTCGGTATTGATTGGAAAGCCCAAATTAATAGGCCTTAGGTTTAGGGCTAAATCATTATAAAACACATCAAATCCACCCATTCCAGGATGGCCGTCCGAAGAAAAGAACAGGGTTCGACCGTCCGCGTGCAGGAAGGGCGACTTTTCGTCGCCTTCGGTATTGATTTCGGAACCAAGGTTTACCGGCTCCGACCATACAGCGTCAGATTGCCTTTGGGAGTACCACAGATCAAGCCCTCCCCGGCCGCCTGGCCGGTCGCTCGAGAAGATGATGCGGTCGGCATTGGCCGATAAGGTGGCCTGGGAATCCCAAGACTTGGGAAGCGACAATTCTGCGATGGGGCGCAGGGTAGACCATTCGCCATGCTCGCGGTGAGCCATGAATAGGTCGCAGTTGCGGTAACCCGAAGCATCCGCAGCGCAGGAGGTCAGGGCCATCCATTGGTCGTCTGCACTGACCGAAGGACTGCCTTCGTTGAGGCCAGAATTAAAAGGATAGTCAAGGGGCCTGACGTTCATGCTTGCATTACTGGGAATCCCTTCGCAGAGAAGTTCTTCGATGCGGGTTTGCGCCGCTGGGCCGCTCTTGCGGTCCACTACTTTGCGCCTCAGCGTAAAGTACCACTTGCTTCCGTCCGGACTGCGAACCGCCAAAAACTCGTCTGAGGGGCTGTCGAGGCCTGCAATAGGCTCAAGCTTGAAGGGTACAGGATTATCCCGAAGGGAGTCTTCTAAGGCAAAACGACGAAGCCAGCGATTTGCTTCGGGTCCGGCATTGGAACTGGCCCAATACCGCATAGCCTCCTCTCGCCTACCCTGCCCAGCATGAAGGGCACCAATGCGAAAAGCGAGGTCATCAAGATAGTCGGGGCAGGCCAAGTAAACTTTTTCATACCAGACGAGGGCCGCGCGATCCTCACCCAAAAGAAGAGCAAGTTCCGCATCGAGATACCAAACGTGAATGGACTCCGGCTCCTTGCGGCGCAAACTCGACAGGTATACCTGCGCCATTGGGCGGTCGCCCTTTGCCAAGGCTCCCTCGGCCTTGAGCACCTGAGTAGACGGAGGCGGGGAATGCTCGCAATCACCGAGTTGAACATTTTGAGCATTCACTGCCCAAAATCCGCAAGCCAGAAGAACTCCTAAGCCTACTCTGCCCCGCGCCATTGTTTTTCGCTAGCGGCTACGTGCAGTGCGACGGCCGCATCACTAGTGACATTGACCACAGTTCGGCACATATCGAGTATGCGGTCCACCGGGAAAATCAAGGCAATCCATGCAGGATTCAGACCCACAGCATCCAAAACCATAATGAGCATAATTAGTCCGGCAGAGGGTATGGCCGCAGCACCTACCGAGGCAGCGACAGCGGTAATCACAATAGTTGCCTGCTGGGCAAGAGAAAGATCCACAAAATGAAACTGCGCCAAGAAAATTACTGCCACGGCCTGATAAAGACTGGTTCCGTCCATGTTCACCGTAGCCCCAATGGGAAGGGTAAACTGGCTTACCTGCTCGTCAACCTTTAAATTGTCGTTGACGCATTCCAGCGTTACCGGCAAGGTTGCCGCCGAAGAGGAAGTACTGAAGGCCAAAAGTTGGGCAGGACGCATTCCGCGAAAAAAGAATTGGAAACTCTTCCACCAGGACCAGCCGTATTTACGCGTTGCCATCCAAACAAGGGTGGGATACAATGTGACCAAAAGGACTGCGAGTCCCAAGAGTACTGTAAGCATGTAGGTTCCGTAGGTCTGGAGCAAATTGGGCAAACGCTCTGGATCGTCACCCGTTAGCTGGGTTAGGGTACCCGCCATGAGGGCAAAGACAAAGAAGGGAGCGCCCTTCATCACCACAATGACCATGTGAATAAAGATCCCCGACAATTGAGCGATTAGGGGGCGAAGACGGTCAGTTTGCTCCCGAGGCATGAGCACAAGGACTACCCCAAAAAAGATGGCAAATACTATAATTTGAAGCATACTTCCTGCACTAAGTGCTTCAAATACGTTGCTCGGAACCATTTCATGAATCCATTCCAAAGGACCACGGCCTGAAGACTCCACGCTGGCAATTTGCTCGTTGAGGCGCGTGTCAACGGCGGTAGACGCCTCTGCGGCAGTTGCGTCGGTGAGCCATTGTCCGTCGGGGCTTGGCTTGCCTGCTGCATGCAGCCAGGCTTCAAAACCCCTGCGGTTCTCCATGCGCTGCGCCTCTGAGGCAGTAAGGCCTGGCTTGATCATATTCACAAAAAATACCCCCAACAGAATTGCGGCCAAGGTTGTAATTAGATACAGCCCAAGCGTTTTACCCCCGATGCGTCCTAAAACGCGCGGATCGCCTACCTGGCCAACTCCGTCAATAATACTGAAGAGCACAAGAGGCACGGCAATGAGTTTGAGGGCGTTGATGAAGAGAGTTCCAAAGGGAGCAATCCAATCAGCCGTGAACTGGGCTCCGCCCGCAAAAGCAGACCCTATTGCCCAGGCAAGACCCAAGCCCATTCCGAGTAGTATTTTTTGATGAAGTTTCATAGAACCTATTGTTTGAAATGGATTTTTTGTAAAAGTAAAGCGTCGGCAAGAACTAGGGCAGCCATGGCCTCGACAATGGGCAGCGCACGGGGCAGCACTAAAGCGTCATGGCGTCCATTTATCTGAAGCTTTTGTACTTGACCGTCAGAGGAATAAGCCAATTGATCTTTAGCAATACTTGAAACAGGCTTGAATGCAATTCGCAGGGTTAGTGGCCGCCCGTTGCTGAGTCCGCCGGTGATACCGCCCTCGTGGTTGGATCGAACGCTGCCATCCAAGGAAGGCGCATCGTTGTGCTCGCTTCCCCGCAAATCAGCGCCAGCGAAGCCGTCGCCAAATTCAATCCCTTTCACCGAATTAATACTGAGCATTGCATGGCCCAGTGCAGCATGGAGTTTGTCAAAAACGGGCTCGCCTAAGCCAAGGGGCAGGCCGAGAATTTCAAGGTAGACCACCCCCCCTGCAGAATCTCCATCAGCCCTGCGCCGAGCAACCTCGGCTTCAATGGCCGCGCTTGCAATAAGGTCCGGGCAAGCCACAGGGCTTAGTTCTCGGTTTGCCCAATCCCATGAAGTCGGAGGCATGGCCTGTATTCCTGCGGCGCGTTCTACTGCTGCTCTTATAACCACAGAGGGTCCAAGTAGCTGTTTTGCAAGTGCCCCAGCAACTACCCGTGCTGCCGTTTCTCTCGCAGAACTTCGCCCGCCGCCCCGCACATCGCGAAGACCATACTTGGCCTGATAGGTTGCGTCGGCATGACCAGGGCGAAAGACGTCGGTCAGCGCATCGTAGTCGGCTGGCTTAGTATTGCTGTTGCGGACCATAAAGGCGATGGGGGTTCCCAGGCTTAGGCGTCG
>NSIH01000017.1 GCA_002737315.1 Flavobacteriales bacterium | reverse complement strand
GCATTTTTTGACGTTTTTGCCTTTATGGGCGGGGCAGGCAGTATGGCCGACTGGACGCAGCGCAATCCACCGCTTGCCGGTGCGGACCGAATCCACTTCACTCCCAACGGAGCCCGCAAGGTGGGCACGGCGCTCGCGCAGGCCTTGGATCAGGAACTTCAACGCCACAATGGCCAGTAGTTTGCGGCTTAGGTTTTTGGGGCTCATTGCCCTTGTGCTCGCGATCCCTGCCTGGTCGCAGCCCCTGCCCAGCATAAGTCCAGAACTGAAGCTTCCTCGGGGTGATTCTGGTTTAGAACGCGTTTGGCAGCGAATGGATACCCTCATTTATGAAGGCCGAGGCAGCCTCAACATCGTCCATCTGGGAGGGTCGCACATTCAGGCGGGAATGCTGACCGACGCCGTTCGCCGTGCAATGCACGATTTCGCCCCAGGGGTTCAGGGCTCGGTCGGATGGCTTTTTCCCTTTCCCTTGGCGGGCACCAATGGGCCGCGAAGTGTGGGGGTCAGCCACTACGGTACCTGGGTCGGGCAGCGCTGTTCCGTGCCGCAGCATCGCGGACCATGGGGTTTCTCAGGAATCCGTGCCTATACCGCCGACTCGTCGGGCTTCACGGTTTATCATAAAGAGGTTCCGCTACAGGCCAAGTCGGTGCTGGTTTTCTACCCTGGTTCGGACTCCCTCAACCTGCCGGTGGTTTTAGGCCCTGTGGATTCCATTGTTCGCCGAAAGGACGGAATCGAGGTGCTTTTTAGTCATCCTACCGATACGCTCAAGTTTCAATGGATTCCGCGACCCAATCGACGCGACACGCTGAGCATTGAGGGGTTGCTTTTTAGTCCCGAAGATTCCGAGGGTATTCGGTACCACTCCGTGGGAGTCAATGGGGCGGCGACGCATAGTTTTCTCAAAGCCAGGCGGTTCAGCGACCAGCTTCGCGAGCTTCCGCCGGATCTTGTCATTTTTGGACTCGGAATCAACGACGCCCACAAGGCTCGCGGCGACTTTGATACCCTGGCATTTGAGCTTCGCTACGACAGCCTTGTTGCCGCGGTACGAGGGATTAATCCTAGGGCGGAATTCATTTGGTTTACCAATAATGACGCGCTCTACAAAGAAACCAATAATCCGCACGGACTGCAGGTGAGCCGGGCAATGTACCGACTGGCCGCTCGCCACGACGGAGCCATTTTTGATTTTATGGAGTTGATGGGTGGCTATGGTTCCATTCGGCGCTGGATGGCCAATAGTTGGGCCCGCCCCGACGGCATTCATTTGAGCCAAGTTGGCTACGAAGCTCAGGCGGATTGGTTCGCTCAGGCCTACCTGAAGGCCTACCTTCGCCACCAAGAACGCAGTCCATGGTGAATTCTTTGATCCAGCTCCTTCAGGCCGAGACCAGCAGGCCCTGGACCTTCCTTGAGCTCGGCTTCTGGGTATTTTTTGCCTTGGTGCTTATTGGGTTTGCATCTTTAGAGCGCAAGCTCGCTTTGAGAAACGCCTACTTGATGCTGGTCAGTTGGTTTTTTTACTACCATACGAGCCAGTGGTATGTGGTCCTCCTCATTTTTGCGACCAGCGTAGACTTTGGAGTTGCTCATGCTCTGCACCGAAGCGACAAACCTTGGCTGCGCAAGCTTCTGCTCGCGCTGAGTGTTTTGTCGAACCTAGGCGTTCTGTTCTTTTTTAAGTATGCCTACTTTGCGGCCGACCTTTGGAACGACCTAACGGGTTTAGCCTGGAATCCAACGCCCTTTTGGGCGGGCTGGAGTAATGCTAGCCTAGGTACCGATTTTGTAGAAGACGTTATTCTTCTGCCGGTAGGGATTTCTTTTTACACCTTTCAGTGCCTGAGCTACACCATAGACGTGTACCGCCGCAACCTTAAGCCCGTCGCTAGGTTCACTGATTTTGCCTTCTACGTTAGTTTCTTCCCCCAGCTTGTCGCCGGTCCCATCGTGCGCGCGAGCGATTTTGTGCCCCAGTTATATCAGTCCTATCGAGTCACACGGGCTCAATTCGGCCTTGGACTTTTTTGGATCATCAATGGGTTTCTCAAAAAAGTAATTCTAGCGGACTTCTTAGCAGTTCACCTGGTAGATCGGATTTTTAGCCAGCCCACGCTTTACACGGGTTGGGAGAACGCTCTTGGTCTACTGGCCTATACTATGCAGGTCTATGCTGACTTTAGCGGATACACCGACATCGCCATTGGAATCGCGCTTTGGATGGGCTTCACCTTAGCTAAAAACTTTGATTCGCCCTACAAGGCCAGTAGCGTGGGCGAATTTTGGAAGCGTTGGCACATGTCGCTCTCAAGTTGGCTAAAGGACTACCTCTACATTCCCTTGGGGGGTAACCGCAGCGGTTCAGTAGCCAGCTACCTGCTCATTTTTGCAGGACTCTTCGGGCTAGCCCTATCTGCCACCTCCCCGTTTGTCTCCTACCTGCTAGCAGGAGTTGTTTTGGTATTCTTGCTCCTTTACCAGTTTATTCCTGTCTTTCGGCGCGGATTCAATACCAATGTAAATCTGATGCTTACCATGCTCTTGGGCGGACTTTGGCATGGCGCGTCATGGAACTTTATGGTATGGGGCGGACTCAACGGCCTCGGTCTATTGGCGCATAAGCAGTGGACGCGACTGCGGCCTTACCGCGTCGAGGGCTGGATGCTTCGTGGCTTAGGTGTTCTCATTACGCTGCTGTTCATCACCTTTACTCGCATCTGGTTTCGGGCGCCCGATTGGTCTACGGCCATGTCCATCGTCAATCAGTTGTCTACGGGCTGGAACGCGGTCCCGTCGCTCGCAATGCTGGCTGCCTGGTGGCGTCCCGCCCTTATTTTGGCCATGGGATTCGCGATTCATTGGATTCCAGAGCGCTATAAGGCCTGGTACCGCGATCGATTCGCAAACCTTAATCACTTTTTGCTGGCGGGTATAAGCCTTGCGGCGATTCTATTGGCCTACCAGTTCATGGCGGCAGAGAGCCAGCCTTTTATTTACTTTCAATTTTAAGGCCCCCTTTAGGTCCTTGGGCGCTCATTTGAGCCTCTAAGGCTGCGGCAATCGACCGCTGACGTGCTCGGCGCCAGGACTGAACGTAGCCTTGGTACTGCTGTGCCATGCCTCTTGTTTTGCTTGCATAGTGTCCTCCAGGACCCTTTGCCACTTGATCTACATGGCCAAACCAGCGAGAAGGGTCGTAGCCTTTCGCTTTTGCCCGCTTTCGAGCGTCCAGCACCGGACCGGGTCCAGTATTATAGGATGCCATTACAAAAGACAGGCGTTGGTCGTCCGGCACTCCACGGTCCGCCCAAAATAGGTCGAGGTAGCGCAAATAGCGAATTCCTACTTTGATGTTGGATCTTGGATTAAAGAGGTCAACAGGTCCTCGATTCATGCGCGTTGCAGTCGCGGGCATCAGCTGCATTAATCCCACGGCTCCTGCGGGAGATACAATGCTCGAATTAAAGCGACTCTCGGCAAAAACAAGAGCATTGAGGGTGAACCGGTTCCAGCCGTCGTGACCCACCAAGAGCGCGTCATAGCTAGAAATCAGGCTGTCTCGGTCGCTGGGCTTGGGAATGGGCTTGCGCGCAAGCGCTCCGCGAAGGCTCCGGGTTTTGGAACCCTGAACAAGCTGGTTGAGTTCCTTGAGAAGCAGGCTGTCGCTTGGGCGCAATGCCCAATGAAAGCTGCCCTTTGCAAGGTCGATGCCCTTCTTGCCCCAGGATCGAAGCATGTAGTCGGGCAGTATCCATTGGGCTGAGTCAAGGTTAGCGAACCGAAACATCGAGGCGGATGCGGGAGCCACATTGAGTTGTTCTGCTTCAAGCAACCATAGAGGCTTGGGGTACTCCCCTGGAATTTGAATTGTTTCTGGCTCCCTTTTTTTCTTGGATTTTTTGCTCTTTCTACCTGTTTTTTTGACGGATTTTGGCTCGGGAATGCTGCCTGCGAGCTTCCAGGTAAAGCGACGAACCGCCTTGGTTGCGGTCAGTTCAACGAGGCCCTCTTGGGGAATAGGGCCAACGGCAACATCGGCTGTTCCTAGGCGCACGGCTTCAAGTGCTTCGTGCACCGAAGCGGCATACTGCCATTCAATCGAATGCCCAGAATGCCGCCCCCACCACTCCAGCAGCTGCACGTCGTAGCCAAGTACACGGCCTCCTTCCAGGTGCATTACCCCTAAATCAGGCACAACCACGACCCTTATGGTACCGGCACTCCAGACGTCGTTCCAGGTTGCCGTGCGGTCTAGGTCCATGGACGGATTTGGCGAGCCCACCAAAAATGAAACGGCTACGAGGATTAACAACCACCTCCAATGCTTGAACATTCCCCGAAGTTCGGCACTCGGGGGCTTACTTTTGCACCTTTATGGCCCCTGGCTCAAACTTCTGACGGATTGAATTTACCTAAGCAGGCTGTCTTGGCTCAAAAAATCACCAAAGCCCGCAAGCTTAAATTCAGTACATAGAACGTACAAAGCAACAAACTACCTTTTTAAAATCATGGAAAACCTCAAGAAGACCCCCCTTTATGACCTTCATTGTGCATTGGGCGCCAAAATGGTTCCCTTTGCCGGATACGATATGCCAGTGCAGTACGCGGGAGTGAGCCACGAGCACCACGTTGTTCGCAGCAAGGTGGGTATGTTTGATGTGTCGCACATGGGTCAATTTTGGGTGGAAGGTTCCGAGGCAATGGACTTTATTAATTCGGTCACCAGCAACGACGTCAGCAAACTAACTGAGGGCAAGGTCCAGTACAGCTGCCTGCCCAATTTCACGGGCGGAATCGTCGACGATCTTCTGGTTTATTGCGTCAGCCCAACCAAGTATATGCTGGTAGTAAACGCAAGCAACATGGCCAAGGATTGGGCTTGGCTCGGTCAGTTTACCCCGAACTATGCAGTGACCATGAGGAATGCTTCAGACGACACCGCGCTCATTGCCGTTCAGGGACCGCTCGCCGCTCAGGCTATTCAGTCGCTGACCAACCTTGATTTGGCGGCCATGACCTACTACACCTTTGGAACAGGAAGCTTTGCAGGTGCCGAGGATATTTTGGTCAGTGCTACGGGCTACACCGGTTCGGGCGGATTTGAGATCTACCTGCCCAATGCGCATGCAGTGGCGGCCTGGGAGGCCATTATGAAGGCTGGCGCAGAGTTCGGGCTTGAACCCATTGGTTTGGGTGCTCGCGATACCCTGCGCCTTGAGATGGGCTTCTGCCTGTATGGCAACGACATTGACGATGCAACCTCGCCGATCGAAGCAGGCCTGTCGTGGATTACCAAATTCACCAAGGACTTCACGAATTCCTCGGCGTTAAAGGCCCAAAAGGAGCAGGGGGTGACCCGCAAACTGGTGGGTATCAAGCTTCTCGAGCGCGGCGTTCCGCGTCATGGCTACCCCATTCTCAACGAGCAGGGTGTGCCGGTGGGCGAGGTAACCAGCGGAACCATGGCTCCTTCGCTCAATGAGGCGATAGGCATGGCCTACGTGCCCAGCGACTTGTCAGCGCCAGGCAGCAGGGTTTGGGTCGAAGTTCGAGGCAAGGCCCTAAGTGCCGAGGTGGTTTCGCTGCCTTTCTACAAGGCCTAAGAGGCGGATTTTCTCCCTGCTCCCTTAAAGAGCAAAGGCAAAGACGTCGGCACTTCCGTTCGGGCGGTATCCTTGAAGGAGCACCCCGTCTCCAGGACCAAGTTCGCCCAAAATGGAGGCAACGTCTTGGGCACTAGAGACCAATTTGTTGTTCAACTTAATCAGGATGAAGCCTTTGGGAACCCCTGCCTGGGCGAGTTTGCCTTCTCCGGGATTGGTAATTCGCACGCCCGACCTGAGGCCGTACCGAGCCTTGTCGTTGGGAGAAAGGGGCTCAAATTCAGCCCCCAGTGAGGATGAGACCGCTAAATCTTCTTTTTTGAGCACGTCGGTGGTACCCTGACGGTTGCGCAGTACTACGTTAAAGACCTTCTCTTTGCCATCGCGAAGAACCACCACCGATACCTTGTCGCCAGGGCGGCGGCTGCCGATAGCTTCCAGCAGTTCCGACATTTTTTTCACGGATTTATCTCCCGCTTGAATCAATAGGTCTCCCTTTTTGATTCCGGCAGCTGCAGCGGCTCCGTCTTCGGTGACACCGGACACATAGACGCCTTGAGTTTCTTTAATTCCTTGCTCCTTGGCTAGCTCAGGGGTGATATCGGCAATATTGACTCCCAAGTAGGCTCGCTGCACCACCCCGTACTTGGTAAGGTCATCCACCACCTTGCGCACAATGTTGGCCGGAATAGCAAATCCGTAGCCTTCGTAACTTCCGGTGCGGGTAGAGATGGCAGTATTGATTCCGATCAAATCACCCCGCGTATTGATTAATGCCCCACCGGAGTTTCCAGGGTTGACGGCTGCATCGGTTTGTATGAAGGCTTCAATGGCTGACTGGTTGTCGATGATGTTAATGTTCCTGCCTTTGGCGCTAATGATTCCGGCCGTGACCGTGCTGTTGAGGTTGAAGGGATTGCCCACGGCGAGTACCCATTCTCCGAGGCGGACTTCGTCGCTGTTGGCAAAGGCCAGCGACGGGAGGTTTTCGGCCTCGATTTTTAGCACGGCAAGATCGGTGGTGGGATCAATTCCGACGACCTTGGCGAGGTATTCCTTGTTGTCGTTCAAGCTTATTTTGACTTCCTTTGCCTTGTCAATAACGTGGTTGTTGGTTACAATGTAGCCGTCGCTGCTGATTATTACGCCTGATCCTGAGCCTTGAACGACCCGAGGCTGCATCTGGCTGCCTTCTCCAAATCCAAAGAAGAACTCGTTAAAGGGGTTAAACGTGTATCCCTGCTCCACGGATGTTTTAACGTGCACTACGGCACTGACGGCCATCTCTGCGGCGGCGCTAAAGTCCGTAGATGAAACCAGGGCAGGACGATTTCCAACGAGGGTCGCGCTCGATTCGCTCCAGCTTGACGTGGGAGAATCCGTACTGCGAAAAGCGTCGTAGAGGGCGGCACCGCCTGCTCCGGCAGCGAGGGCAAGGGCTCCAAGGGCAACTAGGGTTTTGGTATTCATTGTTTGTTAATGATTGGGTTAATGATAGCAAAGGGGAATCCAAAAACTGTTCCACTGCCTAAATTAGCGTCATGTTCCGTCGATTTGTGAAGTACCATGGCAGTGGCAACGATTTCGTGATCGTTTTGGCTCCTTTGGATGCCACCTTTTCTCCGGTTATGGTTGCGGACATTTGCCACCGTCAGTTCGGAGTGGGTGCCGACGGCTTCATGGCAGTCGGGCCTGCCAAGGATGCGGACTTCAGGGTAGACTACTACAATTCCGACGGGCGCTTGGGCTCCTTGTGCGGAAACGGCGCTCGATGCGCGGTGGATTTTGCCCGGAGCCAAGGCTTTTTTAATGGCTTGAGCTGCACTTTGGAGGCGGTAGACGGTATTCACCGAGCCCACTATCGAGAAGATGGTATGGTCTCGGTCCAGTTCGCCGACGCTGCTTTGCCTCTTGCCCAGCATGGCGGATGGTATGTTGATACGGGGTCGCCGCACCATGTATCTCTTGTGGATTCGCTCGATTCAATAGATGCAGTAGGGGAGGGCCGCGCCCTGCGCTACGGAATTTATGCGCCTGCCGGCGCCAACATCAACTGGATGGAGCGTCGCGGCAGCTCATGCGCCATGAGAACCTACGAGCGTGGCGTAGAAAACGAAACACTGAGCTGTGGCACGGGAGCCGTCGCTGCCGCCTTGGTTGCCAACCAGCAGTGGGGTTTGGCTAGTCCCATCGCATTAGAAGCTCAGGGCGGAATTCTGGAGGTTGCCTTTGTAGTGGAGCCTCACTGCTTTAGCCATATTGTACTCACGGGGCCGGTGGCTCGAGTTTTTGAAGGAGAATGGACGGCTTAAGCCTTAGGGCCCTGGAGCCCGAAGACCTTGACCTCTTGGTGCGCTGGGAGGCGGACCATGCCGATGCAGGCCTGCGCGTCTCTCCCTACAGCCGTGCCGTTTTGAGTCGCTATCTTGAGGAGTCCCACCGAGATTTTTGGGATGCAGGGCAGGTACGCTTTGTGCTTTGTGACCCTTCGGGCAGCGCGGTCGGACTTTTTGACCTGTTTAACGCCCAGCCGGTGCACCAACGCGCCGAAGTTGCCCTGCTTGTGGATCCCTCCCTGCGCAAGCAAGGTCTAGGCAAAAGCGGACTTTTACTGGTAGAGCAGTGGGCCTTTGGTCGCGTTGGTCTTCGCAGTCTTTATGCCGAAGTTTTTACCGATAATGCCGCGGCACTGCGTGTTTTTGCCTCGAGCGGATACCAGTCTGCGGGAGTACTTAAGGCATGGTACCGGGTGGGGCGTGAGTTTCGGGATGCGGAACTTTTTCAGCGTCTACGTTCATGAGAAGGTGGTCTCGAAGGCCTCGTTCGCATTGGCCTCGATGGTTGCTGTTCCTTTTTGCCCTTGGAGCCGCAGCGCTTGTATTTTGGCCATCCCAGGACTTTAATCCGCACAAGGTAGCCATCAACGTTCCACAAGCCGACCGGCGCGTGCTGGCTCTTTTGGACAGCATCGCTTCGACCAATCCAGAGGTTAGTTTGAACCTGTTGCGTTTTGGGGCCATAGTCCAGGGGGACTTTGTGGTTCCTACTGGCTACTATGAAATTGCTCCGAGTGATTCCTGGTGGCGCAGCCTGCACAGGCTAAGGATGGGCTACGAGACTCCGCGCCGCCTGGTTGTGAGAGCCTACCAAGGCCGCGGTATTTTGCTGCGTCATTTGGCGAGCGTCATGCATCCTAGCCCCTCAGACTTTGATCAGGCCCTATTTCAAGGAGACAGTTGCGTACCCCTGCTGCCCAATACCTATGAGGTTTATGCCTCCCTGAGCCCCCAAGAATTTGCAGAACGCATGGGGCGCGAATTCGACGCTTTTTGGAATGCCAACCGCATGGAGTCGGCCACTGCACTCAAGTTGACTCGCTACGAAGCCACCATCTTGGCGAGTATTGTGCAGGCGGAATCCAAGGAACCACAGGAATGGTCTCGAATTGCGGGGGTCTATTTATCTCGCCTCCGCAAGGGAATGCGCTTGGAGGCCGACCCTACGGTGGTTTTTGCCGTGCTTGACCGCAAGCTTGCTTCAGAACCTATTCGTCGCGTTACGGGGAGCATGCTGCGCCTTGACCACCCCTACAATACCTACCGCAGCAAGGGTCTCCCTCCGGGTCCCTTGGCAACGGTTCATCCTCCGGTAATTGACAGTGTTCTGTCTGCACGACCCAATGGCGAACTATTTTTTTGTGCTAATCCGTCCAAGCCAGGTTTCCACCTTTTTGCGAAGACCTATGCAGAGCATCTTGCCTACCGCAAACGCTACCTAAGCTTCATCTCTAAATAGCAATGGCCCACAGAGATTACACAAGGTTGGTTAGCGACATTACTGTCGAATGAATCGTCGCGTGTAGCTCTGACCCTGCCACTCGACCAATGCCTGGTACATGCCGGCAGGCAGGTCGGCGGTCTCCCAGTCCAGGCTTATCAAACCGCCTTCGTGGTTGAAGTCCTGGCTAAAGAGGGATTGTCCGAGCATGTTAATCACCGTGAGCCTGATCGCTCCGGATTCGTTGGATTGAAATTCAAGGCTTGCCCTAGACCCATTGCTTGGGTTGGGACTCACCCCACTCAAGAAGGCTTCAGAAAGGTCGACCTCAGGAACACCAATGTTGAGAATGTCCGCTGGGGTGCCAATGGGAGCACGCTTTAAGCAGAAGTTGTCAATAGCCCATCCTTCATTGGACAAGGTAAAGTCCGAACCAAAGCGAAGGCGGAATACGAGGGTTCCCGAATTGTCTGCAGTGAAATTAATTGAGGCATTCTTCCAACCGTTTGAGTTGCCTGAGAGGCCTGGTCGAATGTTGTCTAGACTCGTGACGTGCACGGTATTGTACCATTTTCCTGAGGGTAGAACGTTGCCTAAGGTGTACCAATTAATGCCTCCGTTGTAGGACCAATCAAGGCTACCGCCGTCGTGGTACTGCTCCGATAAAAGGTTGTAGTCGAAGTCAAGCGTGTACACCGTACTAGTATCGAGCACGAAGAATGGCGTGTGCAGCGAGCTACGACCCATAGGGTTGTAGTTGGTGGTCAATTTGGTCATCCATGCCTTGGTGCCACTGGCTGCTGCGCTAATGGTCGTTTGAGCAGGGGTTCCAAACTCCCAATCGTGGGGCAAGGACTTGATGCTGGAGTGCAGCGGCAACCAAGCTGCCTTACTCGGGTCCTCAAAGTCATTGCAGTAGCCGACAGCATCGATGTAAATCTTGTCTGACACCTGGAAGTTCAGGCAGAGTTGATCGTCTGCGATCAGGTTGTCTTGCTTATCGTTGGGTCGAGTTGTCTCAACACAAACGCTGTAGGTACCTGCGCCGTTGTTCAGCCAAGGTTGGCTGAATTCGTGCCAGCGCTTCGCTCCGCGGGGCAGTGGGGGAGAGAAGGTAAGGGTGTCGTAGGTAGACCACGTACCATTATTCACTCGGTACCGCACCAGCGTTGAGCTTACTGGCTTGGCTCCTGTGTTCTCGATTTGCACTTTTACCGTGGAATTCGCATTAGGTATGATTAGGTATTCCTTGGTGTCAATGTTAACTGGCGCCATGGAATTTTGGGGCGGAACATAAATCTGGAAATCATCGATAGCCCAACCTTTTGCCGTTGAGCCTGCGCCAGCCCCCATGCGGAAGCGCAGGTTTAGCGAGTTGGTGTTGAAGTTCCAAAGCGATAAGGGTATCGTCGACGTGATCCACTGATTGCTCGTGGAACCAATCCATCCCGGTTGGTTCCCGAGAGGCACTACGCTGGCAGAGCCGTAGCTCGATCCGTACCAGTTCGTGCCGATGTTTGCCGTAGCATTTCCAAGGGTTCGCCAAGTACCGTTGAGCAGGTATTCGACATTTCCCCCGTCGGCAACGGCAAATTCAAATCGCTGCTTGAACCGAAGCTCGGCACCCATGATGGTGTCAAAATTGGTAAAAGGAGGAACCCTTAGGTACTCCGTGTTGGCACCCTTGTAGTTTTGATCCAAACCAGTCATCCAGGCCTTCGTTCCAGAGGCAGCGGTCCAACCTTGCCCAACGGTGCCCATTTCCCACATTTGAAGGGTGCCCGCACCGCCACTACCATAGAAGGCAAAGGCGTTACCCACACAGTTCTCAAAGGTTTCGGGTCCAAAAGGAATCATGACGGAGGTATTGCCGTTGGTTATTTTGGTGGCCGTATCGTTTCGGCTGAATGCGTCTCCCGCTAGGGTCGTCCAGGCCTTTATCTGTAAATCTCCTTCCCAATAGGTAACAGGAGTGGTAATAGTAAGCGTTGCTTCTGCTCCGATTGCAATGCTGGGCACGGTATAGGTATAAGTATTGGTCGCCGTTGGGGTACAGAGGTCAGAAACCACCACCGTCACAGGAACATTGATTTTGGCCTGCTTTCCGTAGTTCCGCACCTTAATGATGAGGTTTTGAGGCGTAGCCAAAAAGACCGTATTCGGCGGGGAGGTTATTTCGGTTACACCCACGTCGTTATTGGGTCGGTCGTAAATCAAAATGTCATCAATGGCAATGTCTGCGAGTTGACCCGCGGCAGTCTTGCCCGCCACAAAGCGCAATTTGATGGTCTGCCCGGCGTAGGCTGAGAGGTCGACCATTTGGTGGCGCCAATCGTCGGTGCTGGCCGTCTGCTGCTGCGCAGTGAGCACCGATGGAGTAAGCGTTGTCCAGACGTTGCTGCCGGAGGGAACCACTTGAATTCCCAGGGAACCGATGCTTGCGCCAAACATGTGGTACCAGAATGAAACAACGGGCGTCGTCATGCCCAACAAGTCAATGCATCCCTCTTGCTGAAAAAGAGCAAAGGGGCTGTTTGCACCAAAGTCTCCCTCCGTGTAGAGGTAATTACCCTTGCGGCCCTTGGACCAGCGCGGACCAGTTTCAGACGTTGAAGTAAGGTTTTTACCCACCATAAAGGCAAATTCGCTGCTGTTGGACGCTGGTGAGGCAAACCACCCTGATGGGGCAAAGGTTCCTGGATTTTGAATGGTTCCGCTTCCTGCTGCCCATCCCGCTCCATCAAAATTTAAGTAGTAGGGGAAGCTTGTAATGGGTTGAATATGCTCAATGGTGATGGGTCCTAGGCTGTCGTTGTTCGCTTGTCCGTCGTTGGCAAGTTCGGACCACATGTAAATCTGAAAGTCCGCAAAAGCGCTCAAGTTAGCCTTAGGCACAAAGCTGTATCTCAGGGTATCACCTAAGTTAAAGGTTCCGTTTACCGTGTCACGGGTGATTACCGTCACCCCGGTAGTTAAGTTTTTCACTGAGAAAGCGAGCGGAACCTTGGTAAGCGCCTGGGAGCCTTCTGTTCGCCAAAGAACCCGAACGTTTTCTTGGTTGGTGTAGGTACAGAAACCATTTTTTGGGCTTGAGAACTCGAGCATGTTAATGTCGCGAACTAATGGCTGAAAAACTTTAATGTCGTCAATAGCCATATCACCGCGGTCGTTGGTTGCGGTATTATTCTTATTGCCAACAAAGCGAAGCCTAACGTATTTACCCAAGTAAGGATTGAGGTTCAAAAAGCCCTTTTTCCAAGGATCCAAACTGCTTCGATGGGATTGACCTACGAATAAAGCGGCGCCGATGACGCCGTTCCCAGTGGTGAAGCCAGTGCCGGTGTCAATATCAATACGCAGGTTGCCCATGTGCGTTCCAAAGCGGTGGTAGTAGAATTCTGCGGCGGCGCTGCCAAGGTTGTCAAGCTTAAAGCAGGGTGTGATGAACAGGGTGTTGTTGGTTGAAGTTCCCTGGGACGCCTCGGTGTAGAGGTATTTGCCCCCTCCGGTGGTATGGTCACCAGCAGGCCCAGTACCAAAGGTTGCGGGAGGCCCCGTGCGCACCGACCAGCCAAAACCAGCGGTAAGGGGGCTAGGCGAGACTTCGTAGTTGCGCCCTGAGGGTGGATTGCCCAAGGGGAAGACGCCTCGGTGCAGGGTACCTGAGGTGCCAGCACCGGTGCCAGACATCCAAAAGAATTGTTCAAAATTCTCTAGGTAGGGGAACTGAGTAACTACAAAGGGGAAGCTGTTGGGCAGGGCAGGGCCGCAAGTTGCAGGCGGCGACGGATCGCGCCAAAAGGTGTTGAAGGTAATTGCCGCAGCGGTTGACGGCGATCGAGCAGTGTTCTCGTCGCAGGCACAGTCGTATGCAAGCACGTACCAATCTACGGTATCTCCAACCACAAGGTTGTTGAAGGTATGGGTGTACTCTGAAGAGTCAGGGCAGTTGGCCGTATTGATGGCCGTCATGTTGAGCCAATTCCAAATTCCGTTGTTAATTCGATAATGCAGCACCACGGAATCCATACCCGACTTAGGCAAAACTTTATCGATTGCGCGCAGGCGGATTTGTTCGGAGGCTTGATAGCGTGCTCCAATGGGTTCCTTACGCGGATTCAAGTTCCAATTAATGGTTGGAGGGATTAACTCACAGGGCGCCGCCTCCACCTTTAAATTGTCCACAAACCAGCCAGCGGTGTTGGCCGTACCACTTGGGACTCGGTATTGAAGGGCAAACCGCACCAAGACCTGCGCGAATCCGGTACCGGTGCCCGTGGGTCCGCTGCCTGCAATGCTCGAAATATCAAAAACCTCGTTGGACCACCAGCCGTTGGTTGGGGCAATTCCTTGGCCTACTGTAGTAGCTCCGCCCCAAAAAGGTGTGGTCGCAGAGTTTGCATACATGATTTCATTGATGTAGCCGAGGGTTGCAAAGCTTGAGCTCGCTCCTCGATAGTGCGTGCCCGACAGGGTGCTCCAGGTTAGGCCGTTGTTGGTCGAGACGCTAATGTATCCGCGTTGGCCAAAGTGGATCTTGCCAATGTGGTCAAACGAGAGTCGAACAAAGGAGTTTCCAAGGGTTGAAAAAGCCAAAGTCTTAAAGAAAATGGTGTCTTGCGGCAGGACATTGGCGTGGTAGCTATGCGTTCCGCTAACGCTTAATGCGCTGGTGTCGTTCCAGAATGGACTAGGGCCAGGCTGGGTGTGAAAGGTGGTGACGTTGTGCGGCGGTGAGTCAAAATCCTCACTAAAGACGGTAGTTATCTGTGCTTTTGCGCTGAAATTCAGCACAATGCTGACCATGGCAACCAAGCCAAGTCGGCGTACTAAGTGTGTCATAACGTGCATTCTTTGCTCTGTTGGGGAATCCCTAGAACTTCAAATATACGAGAACTAGCGGAGTGTTTTTCTATCGAATGTTCAGCCGTAGCCTTGAATCGTCATTCAAAAACCCCTCTAGCGAGTCGCCGGGCTTTACGGGCCCAACTCCTGCCGGAGTGCCGGTAAAAATAATGTCGCCCTTTTTGAGGGTGAAGTAGGTACTGATGAAGGCAATTAGGTCTTCGAGGGGAGTCAAAAAATCGCGGGTATTGCCGCTTTGCACCAGTTCGCCATTCTTCTCAAGGCGGATTTGGTGATCCATGGGTTCGTCAGGCATGGGGCTCCAGGTTCCAAGAACCGCACTGCCGTCAAAACCCTTTGCACGCTCCCATGGCAGGCCCTTTTTTTTGAGTTCCGTTTGCAGGTCACGAGCGGTGAAGTCAAGACCAACGGTCATGGCGTCGAAATAGCTGTAGGCAAAGCGAGGTTCGATGAACTTACCCACTTTGCCAACGCGCAGAACCCATTCGATTTCGTGGTGCACGTCCTGGGTCCAAGGGGGAACCACAAAGGGGTTCCGAGGCGGAAGCAGGGCGGAATCGGGCTTACAAAAAATAACCGGCTCCTCGGGCAGGCTGTTGCCGAGTTCCAGGGCATGGGCCTTATAGTTACGACCAACGCAGACAATTTTCATCGCATTCGCAGGCGTATCGCCGTCAGAATTTTTTTAGTAAACAGCGGGAAGTCCGCATTCTGCAGCCAGGAATAGTATCCGGAATCCTTTGAAAGAACGTGGCTCACGCGCTGCCCTTTGTACTTCCCAAAGCTGAACTGCTCCTGACCCTCGCTGTCGTAGGTTATGAAGCCAGCAAAGTCTGCTGCTTTATTCATCGTACTGAAGTCGCTCAGGGCTGGAACTTCTCTGGGCAGGTCTTCGTAGCGCAGGAGCTGGGCCTTGAGAACATCATAGGTCGCCCTAACGTCTGCTTCTGCACTGTGGGCGTTCACCAGGTCGGATTCGCAATAAAACTTGAGTGCGGCAACGAGGGTGCGCTGCTCCTTTTTATGAAAAATGTTTTGTACATCAATGCTCCGGCATTGGCTCAAATCAAAATCGCTTCTCGCGCGCAGGAGTTCCTCGGCCAGCAGGGGAATGTCAAACTTATTGCTGTTGTAGCCCACCAGGTCGCTGCCCTGCAGCATGGGTATGAGTTCAGGCAAGATTCCTTCAAAAGCGGGAGCATCGGCTACGTCGGCATCACTAATTCCGTGAATTTCGGTCACTATTGCAGGGATTGGAATGCCCGGATTCACTCGCCAGGTTTTAACGGTTTCGCTGCCGTCTGGCTGGATGCGCAGCACGCAGAGCTCCACGATGCGGTCGTGCACCACGTTCACTCCCGTTGACTCTATGTCAAAGACGCAGAGGGGTCTAGTGAGCAGCATCATATTTCGCGGTTCGGATCCCACTGCTCTAAGTAGTCTGCAACCCTACGAACAAACATTCCGCCCAAGGCGCCGTCTACCACGCGGTGGTCATAGGAATGCGAGAGGAACATTTTATGGCGAATTGCGATCACGTCTCCCTCGGGCGTCTCAATCACTGCGGGCATCTTGCGAATTGCGCCAAGTGCCATAATGGCCGCCTGAGGCTGGTTAATAATTGGAGTTCCTAGAATGTTACCAAAGCTTCCGACGTTGGTGACCGTGTAGGTTCCGCCCTGAACGTCGTCGGGCTTGAGGCTATTGGTCCGTGCGAGGTTAGCCATCTCATTGACTGCCTTGGTCATTCCGCTTAGGCTCAGTCGGTCTGCGTTTTTAATTACCGGAACAATGAGGTTGCCGCTGGGCAATGCCGTGGCCATACCCAGGTTAATCGGTTTGTGGTAGACGATGCTGTTGCCGTCAACGCTTACATTAATGTTCGGAAAATCTTTAATGGCCTTAACCACGGCCTCCATAAAGATGGGAGTAAAGGTGAGTCGTTCTCCTTCGCGTTTTTCGTAGGCGGATTTTACCCTTTCGCGCCATTGCACAATAAGAGTGACGTCGGCTTCTACAAAAGAGGTTACGTGCGGGGAGACGTGCTTGCTCATGACCATATGGTCTGCAATAAGTCTGCGCATGCGGTCCATTTCTCGGATCTCGTCGCCCGGGAAGATTGTTGGGGCAGGAGCCTTGAATCCCATGCTTGCGGTGCCTGCGCTGCTTGACACAGCGGCCGGAACAGCGGCAACTGCAGTAGGAACTGAATTCATGGATTGAACACCGCTGGCGCGTTGGGCGATGTAGGCCAGTAGGTCCTTCTTGGTAACTCGTCCGTCTTGGCCTGAACCCAAAATGGCATCGAGTTCTGCTTGCGATACAGCCTCTTGCGAGGCCATGCTTCGCACCAGAGGCGAGTAAAAGCGCGTGCTGCTGCTCTTAGCCTCTGACGGTACACTGTGGGCGACCGGTTGACTTGGGCTAGGGGCGGCAGCGGCAGCGACTGGAGCTTCGGCGCTGAGTTCAACCGCCTGAGGGACGGCGGCAGGCTTGTCGGCCTCTGCTTTGGCAGGGGCTGCAGCGGTTGCGGGTTTTGGCGAACTGCCGGCACCGCCGGTCTCAATAAGGCCAATGACTTGGTCTACCTTGATAACATCGTTTTCGTTAAAGAGCTTCTTCGTAAGTATTCCCGCAACCGGGGATGGGATGTCGCTGTCTACCTTATCGGTTGCGATAGTCAAAATAGACTCATCAATGGCAATGGCATCGCCTTCGTTTTTGAGCCACTGCGTAATGGTGGCCTCGGCTACGGATTCGCCCATCTTGGGCATTGTCAGTTCAAACATTGTTGATTCAGGTTGTACTGCAAATTTAGGTCAAAGGTCGTCGGCGCAGCAGGGCAAAAACGTCTATGTCTGCTTGCCACCGGTATGCATAGCGTCGGTCGGCCTCGCGGTCCCATTCTGCCTGTCCGCTGGTGGGCACGTGGCTCACTACTCCTGGTTTAAGCGGACTCAATCCTAGGCCATCTCCGGCGTAGCCCACCCAGGATTTGCGGCCCAAAACGACCTCGGGAACTTCCCTTAAAAGAAGGCGACCCTGACCAAAAAGAAGCAGGAGTGGGCTCGATAAAACAAGGAACAGCGTGATTCCGAGGTGCAAGGCCTGACGGCTGCGCCGCACCACGGGCTTGTCGAGCTCGGGCACCGCAGCCCCAGAAGCAAGTCCTCGGTGGTCGCTGCCGAGAATCCACTCTGGGTAAACCATGCGGTACCGCAGTCCCTGACCCCGCTGAGCAATCATCAAGGCAATGCAGTCGCGGTAGGTGATGCCAGAACCCGGATAGATAGAGATTAGGGCAGGTCGAAAGGTTGCAAGAGCGGCTTCAACCCTAGGACCCATGGGCAGATCGAATTCTAGTGACTCTTCCATAGGAGTCCTCAGTGGTTTGGGGCGGCCAAAATGGACGGTGCCACTTCGTAGTATTCCGAGGTGCCGTAACCCAAGGGCGAATCGAGCCAAACGGCTGAGCATTGCGGCGGCGGCAAACATTAGGGCAGACAAGAGAATTAAGGCCCGAGAGAAGCGCCAGCCCACCGGGAGCAGGGCATAGCCCACCAGCAGCGTGAGGGTGGCAAGAAGTCCGCCACTAAAGTACCGGCGCAGCGATTTATGAGCCCCACCCAAGGCGTAGTAAACGGCAAACCAGGTAAGGCCATAGGCCGGGAGCACATAAAGTCGGTATGCCGTAGGGTAGGTCCCTCCGTCAATATAGCGGTGCGACCGCTCCCAGTAGCCGGTAATCGCTTCGGCAAAGAAGTACCCGAGCAGCCCATCCAAAATAAAAGGAAGCACCATGCCTCCCCATCGCCGAACCAGGGTCGAGCTGGCCTTGGCATAAATTCCGAAGCTTATAAGGGTAGTGAACAAAGCCGCCTGCTTGGCAAAGTGCTTGCGCGCAAAAATAGCCATGGCCTCATGGAAGTTTTTGACGTGCTTCCAGGTAGCGTGCTTGGTGGACTCGCCTTTGTAGTGGATTATAGGAGACGTCGCGAGGTAGTGGTTTTGCCAGCCCGCTTTTTGAATTCGAAAGCTCAAGTCAATGTCTTCTCCGTACATAAAAAAGTCCTCATCAAATCCGCCCAAATCAATTAAAACGGACTTGCGCGCCATTATCCAAGCACCGCAGTGCACGTCTACCTCATTGTTTTGTTCCTCGGGCAGGTGGCCGAGGTAGTAGCGCGCCCATCGCGGACTTTTTGGAAGCAAGGAACTAAGGCCAACCAGGCGGTACAGGGCCACCAGTGGGCTAGGGATTCCGCGCTTGGATTCCGGAAGGAAGGCACCGGTACCGTCAATCATCCGGCACCCAAGGGATCCAACTTGGGGATGCTCGGTTAGGTACTCCAATGCCGCACTGAAGTTGTCTTCGGGAACGACGGTGTCGGGATTCAGAAATAGCACGAATTCCCCTAAGGACTGCTTCAGGGCCAGGTTATTGGCCCGCCCAAATCCGAGGTTGGTGGGCGAGGCGATCCAATGTACTTCGGGGAACTGCGACCGGATCCATTCTTCGGACCCGTCGCTCGAGGCGTTGTCGACCACGATTACTTCTACCTCGAGTCCTACAGACGCTGCGCGCACCGACCGCAGGCATTGGTCTAAAAACGCTTTGACGTTGTAGTTGACTATGAGGACCGAAAGGCGCACGCGGTGAAGTTAGCCTTTAATAGTCTGCTCGTAGGGAACTCGCTGCTCGACGGCTCGGCTGAGCGTGCGTTCGTCGGCGTATTCCAGGGAATCGCCCAGAGGCAGGCCTCGGGCTATAACCGTAAGCTTTACCCCAGTGGGCTGTAGCCGGCGGTAGAGGTAGAATGCGGTGGTGTCTCCCTCCATGGTGGTGCTCAGGGCAAAGACTACCTCAAGGCTGCCTTCTGCGCTGACTCGCTCCAGCAGGTGGTCAATTTTTAGGTCGTTCGGACCCATTCCGTCCATGGGAGAAATTAACCCACCCAGTACATGGTATCGGCCGCGAAAGGCTTGGGTATTTTCTATGGCCAACACGTCGCGCACGTCTTCTACCACGCAGAGGGTCTTGGGGTCGCGACGAGTGTCCGCACAAATAGTGCAAATCGGAGTATCGCTCAGAGAGTGGCATTGGCCGCAGAGGGTGGTTTGCTCCGCAAGGTTGTGAATGGCCTCCGCCAGTTGTTCCATTCGTCCCTCGCCTTGCTGTATCAAATGCAGCGCAAGACGCAGTGCCGACCTTCGTCCGATTCCCGGCAGGCGCGACAATTCGCTTACCGCGCGCTCTAAGGCAGCTGAAGGAAGTTCCATTGGTCAAAAATACGGCATCTTTGCAGCGATGATTACAGGACCCTACCTTGTTTTGGCGGTGCTCTTGGCCTACTTCGCCCTTTTGGTGCTAGTGGCCGAATGGGCCACGCGACGCGTTAAAACCGACAACCAGCAGTTTTTCACTGCCGGACGCCAAAGTCCCTGGTGGCTTGTGAGTTTTGGCATGATTGGCGCCTCCCTTAGTGGAGTGACTTTTGTGTCGGTTCCGGGCTGGGTGGCTACCTCGTCGTTTAGCTACCTCCAAATGATTTTAGGCTATGTTGTCGGATACGCAGTGGTGGCTTTTGTGCTGCTTCCTCTTTATTACCGCACCGCCACTACCACCATTTATGGCTACCTAGACCAGCGTTTTGGGCTGACGGCATACCGCACCGGTGCTTGGATTTTTTTAGTATCGCGCTGGGTCGGATCCTCGCTTCGTTTATTTTTAGTTGCGGCGATTTTGCACGATTTAATCGGTAAACCAATAGGAATTTCTTTTCCCGTCACTGTAGTTGGGGTACTTAGCCTCATTTGGCTCTACACGCACCGCGGAGGAATCCGCGCCGTTGTTTTTACCGATACGCTTCAAACGGCTGCAATGCTTGGAGTTTTAGTTTGGACGCTCGTCGTTTTATTTGGCGAACTGGGCGTTTCAGACCCATGGACATGGCTCTGGGACCAGCCGGAGTCGAAGTGGTTTTTTCCGGATGCCTCCGACGGCCGCAACTTCTGGAAGCAGTTTCTAGGCGGAATTTTTATTACCATCACCATGACCGGCCTGGACCAAGACATGATGCAAAAAAACCTCACCTGCAGGAATTTAAAAGAAGCTCAGCTCAACATGATGGTTTTTAGTGTGGTTCTAGTAGGGGTAAACCTGCTCTTTCTGGCTCTGGGAATAGTGCTGTACCGATACGCTGCCTTATCGGGCATTGATACGGTTGGCGACGGATTGTTTGCCGCGGTTGCCCTTGCCCCTGGCATGCCTGTTGCGGTGGGGCTTCTCTTTGTGCTGGGGCTTGTAGCGGCCGCCTATTCCAGTGCGGACTCTGCCCTCACGGCACTAACCACCTCGTTCTCGGTTGATATTTTGGGTGTAGAAAGAATGGAGTCCGCGCGAGCAGAAAAACTTAGGCGTAGGGTTCACCTTGGCATGACCCTGGCGGTCGGACTTCTTATGATTGCCGTCAAGCCCTTTGCAGACCAAAGCATTATAAATACCATTTTTACTACTGCAGGCTATACCTATGGTCCTCTTCTCGGACTTTTTGTGCTAGGTCAACTAAGTTCGATTCAGCCCGCTGGCTGGTGGATTCCCATCGCCGCTATCCTTGGACCCGTCTTAACCTACTGCGCAAGCCTTGCTGCACCCCACTTTTTGGGATACACTTTTGGCTTTGAGCTCATTCTGCTCAACGGATTGCTGACCGCGGTGCTGCTGGCCGCAGGCCCCAAGAAGTCTGCCTTATAGCTTTACGATCTGGATTCGCTCCAATCGCTCGCCCCGGCGCAGTTCAAGAACGTAGCAGCCGGTTGCCATAGCCCGCAGGTCAATCTGGTCCTGACTGGGCCAAGCTCCTGAGGTTATGATTCGGCCCGCTAAATCACTGATGCTGAAGTATTCTGGACTAGGGCCCTTACTTAGGCTTATCATGCCGGTGCTCGGGTTGGGGGCAACCTCCCAGGCCAGGCTTGATTCACCCAAACCAATGGAGCTTATCGCCGCGGTCGTTGTGAAAACAACGTCGTTGCAGGGACCGTCTATGCTGAGTTGTACTGGGTAGCTTCCGGCCGTCGCATAAAGGTGCCTCACCGTGGGGGTATTTGCACTAGTGCCGTCACCAAAGTCCCAGAGGTAGTTTAGGGCCGACCCCTGACTTATGCTAGTTTGACCCCTGAATACGAAGGCGGTATCGGTTTGAAAAGACCAGGCTCCCACGAGGTCGGGTATGGCGTTGAGGGCGATGGTGTCGCGGTCTACGCCGCCCGGTCCATTGAGCTGTAGGGTAATTGTCTTGCTGCCCTGCGAGAAGAAGTAGACGGCGTGGTTGCCGGGCCCAGTGGCGACGCTCGGCACGGCACCGGGCCCAAAGGTCCATTGCGCCAGGGTATTGCCCGGGTTCTGTGCGGCAAAATAAACCGTATCGAGTAGGCAGACGTCGCTGGTGGCAGACGAGGTTATGGTCGCAGTGGGTGCAGTCGCCCCAAGGTCAAATACCTGAATATTGTCGATAAACAGGTTGTTACCATAGCCGTTGACCCCAACAAAGCGAAACTTGACGCTGGGCCCGGATATGCTTGAGGGAAGGACTATGGTGTCACGCCGCCAGTGGCTCGCAAGGGAGGGAGTAAAGGTGGTTGTTTGTGCCGCCTTACTTGCCAGTGCTACTCCAAATTTCGCGTAGCCCGTGGGCAGCCAGGTGCTGCCGCAGTTATTGCTGTATTCCACTCTGAGCCCATCGATGTAGTTGGCGTCGTAGGGCGCATAGGCCACATCAAAGAGAAGGCGAGGGAGTGTTGTTCCAGTGAGGTCAATACTCGCAGTAATTAAGCCGTCTTCTTGGGGCGTTAGCGCGTAGTTGAAGAAGTTAATGGTCGCGGCATTGGTAGTGACTCCAGTGCTTCCGATGCTGTTGGTCGATACCCAGGTGATGCCTCCGTCTGGATTTTCGACGGTCCAACCAAGAGGAATGGAGGGTCCAAAGGGTTCTGAAAAAGGCAGGGGCGCCCCCGCCGTAATTTGTATGGGGTTGGCAAGGGTAGCCGTGTCGGATCCAAAAACATTGCCTGCAATGAGCTGAACAGTGTAGGTGCCCAGTGCGCTAAACGACAGCAGTGGGTTGGCGCTTGCGGAGCTGGTTCCGCCGACAAAACTTACTCCGGTACTTGGGGTAACTATCCAGTTCCAAGTCGTTGGGGTATTGCTTGAGGCGTCAAACAGGGCGACGACTTGGTTCAGGCAAATTGATCCCGTTTGGGGCTGTATTGCGGCCTGCGGAGCCGACGTCACTTCGCTGATGCTAATGGCATCGATGGCAATGTCGCTTGATTGACCTGTTCCCGTTTGTCCTCTAAACCGCAAAACAATGGTTTGTCCGTTGAAGGGCATCAGTGAGGTCGAAACGTTGATCCAGCTGCTGCCCTTATTGCCGGAGAGGGGGAGTGCCACATCCAAGTACCAGCGTCCGCCAGAGAGTACGTCAACGTGCAGGCTTCCTTGCGTCGTGCCAAGCATATGCGCCGCAAAGCTCAGTTGAGGCATCGTTGCGTTCGTCAGGTTGATGCATGGGCTATAGAGTACCGCTTCTGAGTTGAAGCAGTTGGTAGCCTCCAGGTAGAGGTATTTGTCGGTTGGTCCGCCAGAATTGGCACCGCCCGTTGGTCCCGTGCCTGAGGTGGGGGGTGAGCCCGTGTTGACGCGCCAATCGTGCTGGTCTTCTGCGCCATTGGCAGCGTTTACCCATCCGTTAATTAAGGAACAAGAGGTAGTTCCACAATTGGAAGTCGTTGGGCAGTTGGAGAAGGTGCTGAAGTCCTCGGTAAAGGGTAACGCCAATGCTGGTCCGGCTGCTACAACCTGAACGACCGAAATGAGGGTATCGTTGTAGCGGTTTTGATCGCCGACCATCTCCGTCCAAATACGCACCGATTTGGAACCCAGGCCAGCAAGGGAGATCGTTATATTCAATGGAACGGTTGCAGACTGCGCGGAATTTAGCGACAGGTTGAGGGTGTCGCGCTGCACTGGGCCATTCGCAACTTGCACCGCTATGGGTACCGTTGTTATCGCGGTGGTTGCGGAGTTAAGAAGCCGAACGACTACTGGAACGGCACCTAAAGGCTGGCAGTCCGGCATTCGGCCTAAGGGGTTGAGCACCTCGGTGAGGGCCACGTCGTTAGACACTAAGCAGCCCTGAATTCCGGCGGGTTTTTCGACGGCGACTGCTCGCTTGCCTGCTCGGCCAGCAGGAGTTAGTGCAGCCACACTTACCCATTCTGAACTGTTTGGGTTGCTGCCGGTAAACACATAATTGGTAGAAGCCACTGTGTCCACGGCAACCATGTAGGCGCTCCCCAAACGGTAGACCACGTAGCCTGCTGCACCAGCAACGGCAGTCCATGAAATTCTAAAGGAGTCTGGGCAGGTCCACTGGTGGTTGAGGTTAGTAGGCACTCCGATGCGGCTCATTACCGCGTCGGTGCTGTCGCCTTGGGTTCCTCGCGTGATGCGAAGCCACATTTGGTCGTTTACGCCTGCCGGTACCAGCCACGTGGCTTGGTCTGCTGTAGCGATTGGGACGGCAATTGTCGACCAAGTCGTTCCGTTGTCTTGCGTAAGGCTTATTAGGTAGGGGCTTCCGTTGGGCTCAGAGTCCCAACGTATGGGAGTAGGCTGGCCTGGGACGAGCACTTCTCCGCCCACCGGGTAGGTCAATTCCACGTCTTGGGCTACCAAAGTCCAGGTAACGTAGTATTCCTGGCTTACGCCTTGGGCTACGGATCCGCTAACGACAAGGTCAAAGTCTCCGGCCACAGGATTGAGCACCTCGAACTGCTCTGCGGTATTAAGGCTGTCCACTGCCCGAACGGCGGGGCTGTTTAGGGTGGTAGCCAGGGGCAGCGGATTCAATACCCAGGGCAGCCAGCTAGTGGAGCCTTGATGCAGGACTCCGTTCAAATTGTTCACCAGGGCGCGGCCGGCATTCAGGGTTGCAGCGGGATCGGTCCAGTGCAGCATTACCCGGAGGGCATGGGTCCCTGTGGGAATGGTGATGCGCACCGTGTCGGTCTCACCTTGACTGAGGCTGTCGCGCATGAATTGGTTTTGCTCAATGGACTTAACCGCACGCAGGGCATTTACGCGTCCGTAGCCGTGAATAAAGTCAGGTCCGGGTTGGCCGAGGTCGTCGGCCGTATTCATTAAAATGGCCTTCATCAATCCACCGTGTGGATCCTGCCCAGAATGCGTTTGTCGGTATGCATCGTAGAGCTGTGCCAAGACCCCGGCCACTCCGGGGCAGGACATGGAGGTACCCGTTTTAAACCCGTAGCTGTTGGGCGAAATGCAGGAGAAGACATTGCTGCCGAGTCCTGCGACGTCGGGCTTGATGCGGCCATCATGGGCTGGCCCGCGGCTGCTGGAACCGGCGATTAAGTCGGTGCCTTGGAGGTTGGCTACTGCCACCACGTTTTTACCTTGTTTTTGCCCTCCGGTGATGTTGCCCCATCCTGCGCCGGCGCCGTATTGGCAGTTGGTTGTTCCCGCGTTTCCGGCAGAAAAGACGTGCATAAGGTGGTAGTTCTGAATAATGTCCTGATCCATCTGCTGGGTAAAGGCAGTGTAGCCGGCATTGCATCCGTTAGAGTAGCTGCTCGAGGTAATTCGCACGCCAAAGGAGTTGTAGTGGGCGTCCACGCTGTTGAGGTTGTCAGGGTAGTTGTAGTAGGCTAGGCTTGCTCCGGGAGCCTGCCCTTCGCCGTCAGGATTCAGATTGCCCGCGCCAAAAATGGTTCCGGCTACGTGGTCGCCGTGGTCGCCCTGGCTTGGTCCGCTAAAGTTTTGGGTTACGCGCCCTTTAAAGTCAATATGGGACTGAATATCTCCGTCGTCACCATGGCCAACTACGACTCCCGTTCCACGGTAGTTGCGTCCGCCGGCATAGGGAACTCTTATGGCGTTGGATCGGTGGTTTTTGGTGCCTGTGGCATTCTCTGTTTCACCTGGAGCCTCTTTGGGTTGCAGGTACTGAACGTTGGCAAGAGCTGCCACCTCATTAATTTGGTCGGGGCGCAGCAGCATGCGGATTCCGTTCGGACTGGTTTCGACTACCTGACCGATTTTGGACAACAGCTTGATGGTGCGCTCCGCCTCGCTTTTTGGGGCAACGACCACGAGTAGTTCTACCTTGGAACCCATCCAGGCATAGTCCGGAATTTCGTTTTTAGCCAGTTGGCTGCTGAGCTTCATGCCGGGCAGCAGGGGAGAAGTCCCAATCAAGGGCAGGCTCGAGCCGAAGTCCCATGCGGACTTGCCATTGACGGGCAGGGCCACCAGGTAGGAGTTGATGGGCAGGTAGCCAATTATTTCGGCGCCAAGGGCTTCCCATTGAGACCATTCCGCCGGGCTCATAGGCCGGTTCAAGACCACAATTCGCAGCAGGTAGTTGCTGCCTTGTTCTCCGCGAAGCAGGCCAGAACTCAACTGGGCTTCTGTGAAGTTATAGGTGCCGGATTGAAGCAAAACTCGCGCTTGTTCGGCGGGAATATTCTGGGCGAATACTTTTACCAGAAGGAGGAATGCTAGGGCGGATAGGCGTAATTTCATCAAAATTTTACTTAGGGAATACAAAGTACAACAGGAATGCAGAAGATTGGTTTGGTCCTATTCTTGGCAGCCTTCATGGCTACCGGAGCGCGAGCGCAGGGGGTGCAGCGCATACTCTACCTGGCGGCT
>NSIH01000016.1 GCA_002737315.1 Flavobacteriales bacterium | reverse complement strand
CGCCGCCAGTCAAGCCCCGCCTGCCCCGCTGCTTTGTAGACGGATTCTTTGGCGCCCCAAATCAAAGGCTCTTCGAATTCGCGGCATTCGCGCTCGCTGGCCACCCGCTTGATGACCTTGCTCAGCTGCGATCGCGGACCTTCGACGTCGATTCCCACTTCGAGAAGGGGATGGTAGGCGGCCATGGCCCAGCTCCCTCCGTGCGAAAGGCTGATGAATCCCCTCTGCAGCACCGGCCGGTCTGCCTCGTAGTATAAATCCCTGATTTGCCAAGATGCTTTCTGCAGTGCCCCCGACAGGGCAATCCTCGCGGCCAAGAAGGCAGTACGCCTTGGTCCGCACTGCATGGCAAGCCATCGGACATGGTCCGAAGGCGAGAAAAACGCCGACCAATCTCGATCTGTGGCCTCAAAAACAGCGGCTTGCTGCAGTGGAATCCGCGCAATGCACAGGCCAAAATGACCGATTTCGGCAACCTCCGTGCCCTGAATCGTATTATCTTTGCCGCTCCAAATAACCTTCATTATGCCTACTGCTACTTCTACCAACTTCGTGCCCTACAAAGTAAAGGATATGTCCCTTGCCGAATGGGGACGCAAAGAAATTACCCTCGCCGAGGCAGAAATGCCCGGATTGATGGCCCTTCGCAAGGAGTACGGCGTCAGCAAGCCCCTCCGTGGTGCTAGGGTTGCAGGCTGCCTGCACATGACCATTCAGACGGCTGTTTTAATTGAAACGCTCGTGGAGCTGGGCGCCGAAGTGACCTGGTCTTCGTGCAATATTTTCTCGACTCAAGACCATGCTGCCGCTGCTATTGCTGCCACGGGAATCAGCGTGTATGCCTGGAAGGGTATGACCGAAGAAGAATTTGATTGGTGCATCGAGCAGACCCTGTTTTTTGGCGAGGGCAAGCATCCCCTCAACATGATTCTTGACGACGGCGGCGACCTGACCAACATGGTTCTTGATCGCTACCCAGAGCTGGTTGCCGGCATTGGCGGAATTTCTGAAGAAACGACTACAGGGGTGCACCGCCTCTACGAGCGTATGATTGCCGGAACCCTTCCCTTGCCTGCCATCAACGTGAACGATTCGGTGACCAAGTCGAAGTTCGACAACAAGTACGGCTGCAAGGAGTCTGCAGTAGACGCGGTACGCCGTGCTACGGACCTCATGATGGCCGGCAAGGTTGTGGTGGTTGCAGGCTACGGCGACGTGGGCAAGGGTACCGCTGCTTCGTTCCGAGGCGCTGGTGCACGCGTAATCGTCACCGAGATTGACCCGATTTGTGCGCTTCAGGCCGCCATGGACGGATACGAGGTCAAGAGAATGGACAGCTCTATTCCCCGCGCCAATATCGTGTGCACGGCAACCGGAAACAAGAATATTGTGACCGAGCGCCACTTTCGCCTCATGAAAGACAAGACGGTGGTTTGCAACATTGGTCACTTTGACAACGAGATCGATATGGCTTGGTTGAACACGAACTACGGCCATACGAAGTCCGAGATCAAGCCTCAGGTTGACCTCTACAATATTGACGGCAACGACATTATTGTGCTCGCCGAGGGCCGTTTGGTGAATTTGGGTTGCGCCACGGGCCATCCCTCTTTTGTTATGTCGAATTCCTTTACTAACCAGACGATTGCTCAAATTGAGCTGTTCACCAACAAGGGCAAGTACGCCAACGAGGTGTTTACCCTGCCTAAGTACCTCGACGAGAAGGTTGCCTTCTTGCACCTGGATGCGATCGGGGTGGAGCTCGATGTGCTCAGCACAGACCAAGCGTCCTACATTGGCGTTGAGGTTAAGGGCCCCTACAAGCCAGAGAACTACCGCTACTAGGTCGCCGAGAGCGATTCTAAAGAAACCCCGGCGCCCTGGTGCCGGGGTTTTTTGTTAGCAATTATTTACTGTTCTGTTTTGCTATAAGTAAACGAAATTAACGTGCTCGGTGAAGAGCTCGCATCCCTCAGCCTCACGACAAAACAAAAAACCCCAGCTGCCTGCGCAGCCGGGGTCACCAGTAGCGAGAAACCAGCTACTTAAATACCGAATGCCTTCTTAATCGCGTCCACCGAGTCAAGCTTCTCCCATGTAAAGAGCTCCACCTTCATGGTCTTGACTTCAATGCCCTTGTCGGTAGGGCGCTTAAACTGCTTTTCTACGATTTGTGGAGTCCGCCCCATGTGGCCGTAGGCCGCGGTTTCTGAGTAAATAGGGCTACGCAAACCAAACTTGGTTTCGATGCCGTAGGGGCGCAAATCAAACAACTTCTGCACGCGCTCCGAGATGGCACCGTCCGTGAGCTTCTTGCCGTTTGTTCCGCGCACCGTAGACGTTCCGTAGGTGTTCAGGTAGAAGCCAACCGGTTCGGCAACGCCAATCGCATAGGCGAGCTGCACTAAAACCTGCTTGGCAACGCCCGCAGCAACTAGGTTCTTGGCAACGTACCGCGCTGCGTAGGCCGCCGAACGGTCCACCTTAGAGGGGTCCTTGCCGCTGAAGGCTCCGCCACCGTGGGCTCCTTTGCCGCCGTAGGTATCCACAATAATCTTGCGGCCCGTCAAGCCCGTGTCGCCGTGGGGTCCGCCAATCACAAACTTGCCGGTGGGGTTAATCAAGTAGCGCACCTCGGCGGTAAACAGGCGTTGCACGCGACGCGGCAGCAGCTTTTTAATGCGCGGAATCAGGTAGCGCTTAATGTCGGCCGTGATGCGGTCCTGCATGGGCTTTTCGTCGGCAAAATCGTCGTGCTGGGTCGAAAGAACTACCGTGTCAATCGCCTCAGGAACATTGCGGTCGCTGTAGCGAATTGTTACCTGACTCTTGGCGTCGGGCCTCAGGTACTTCATTATTTTACCCTCCTTGCGAATGGCCGCAAGTTCCCGCAGCAGCAGGTGGCTAAGCTCCAGCGCAAGAGGCATGTAGGTGTCGGTTTCGTCGGTGGCGTAGCCAAACATAATGCCCTGGTCGCCAGCGCCCTGCTCTTCTTTCGACGCGCGGTCAACACCCTGGTTGATGTCGGGAGACTGCTCGTGAATCGCGCTGAATACCCCGCAGGAAGTCGCTTCAAACATGTACTCCGACTTGGTGTAGCCAATGCGGCGAATTACGTCGCGCGCAATTTCACCCGCATCAATGTAGGTTCGTGACTTGACCTCTCCGGCAAGCACCACCTGACCGGTGGTCACTAGGGTTTCGCAGGCTACCTTAGAATCGGGGTCAAAAGCTAAAAAGTGGTCGACGAGGGCGTCAGAAATTTGGTCTGCGATTTTGTCGGGGTGGCCTTCAGAAACGGACTCTGAAGTAAATAAATAACTCATTGCAACAATGTTAACATGGTGCGGAGCGAACCTCGATTGCCTTCTCTATTATGCTTCGCTGGATGTGCATCCACCGGTTTAGCATTTTTTTAGGTGGTTGCAATCGGACAAATCCCTCCACGTACCGCAAAGGTAGGTTCTACAATCGTTGCAGCAAATTAGATTGTGAATTTGACCGGAACCCTATCATTTTTGATGCCGTTTGGCGCTTAACTTTGCACTGCTTATCAAGAAAGACCGAGGGACGGGCCCGTTGAAGTCTTGGCAACCCCCTAAATACAAGAGGGTGCCAACTCCCGCTACCGCAGCTGCATGGCTGCAGTAGGAAGATGAGCTTAAGACCTTCTCGGTCTTAAGGGTCTTTCGGCGTAGGCGCAACCAACGAGAAGGACTATGCACCAAATTCAAAAGATAGCCCGCGACCGCATCCTCATACTGGACGGTGCTATGGGCTCTATGCTCCAGGACTACCGCCTCGACGAGGCCGGCTACCGAGGTGCGCGCTTTGCAGATTGGCCCCATCCGCTCAAAGGCAACAACGACCTGCTCAACCTGAGCCAGCCGCAGATCGTAGAAGAAATTCACTCCAAGTACTTTGCCGCGGGCGCCGACATGGTCGAAACCAACACCTTCAACTCCCAGACCGTTTCTATGGCGGACTATGGAATGGAATCCTTGGTGCGTGAACTCAACCTCGCCGGAGCTCGGCTTGCCCGCAAGGCCGCCGACGCCTACACTACGCCCGACAAACCGCGCTTTGTCGCCGGAGCCATCGGACCAACCAACCGTACCCTGAGCCTCAGTCCCGACGTGAACCGCCCGGGCTACCGCGCCATAAGCTTCGACGAATTGGCCACCGCCTACCAAGAACAAACCGAAGCCCTAATTGAGGGCGGTGTCGACGTGCTCCTTGTCGAGACCATCTTTGATACCCTCAATGCCAAGGCATGCCTCTTTGCCATTCAAGATGCCTTTACGGCCACGGGCAAGGAACTGCCCATCATGATCAGCGGCACCATCACCGACGCCAGCGGACGCACCCTCAGCGGCCAAACCACCGAAGCCTTCTTGATCAGCATGAGCCACATGCCCCTGTTGAGCATTGGCCTGAACTGCGCCCTCGGAGCCAAGGATTTGCGACCCTACCTGCAAACGCTTGCGGCCAACACGCCCTTCTTAATTAGTGCCTACCCCAATGCCGGCCTGCCCAACGCCTTTGGTGGCTACGACGAAACTCCGCATCAAATGGCCGATGCCGTTGAGGAATACCTCGACCTCGGAATCGTCAATATCCTGGGCGGCTGCTGCGGAACCACTCCCGACCACATCCGCGAATTTGCCCTCAGGGCATCGGGTCGGCAACCCCGTATTCCACAAACCGCATGAAGCTCAGCGGACTTGAACCCCTAATCATAGGGCCCCAAAGCAACTTTGTAAACGTGGGCGAACGAACTAACGTCACCGGTTCGCGCAAGTTTTTGGGACTTATACAAGAAGGCAAATACGGTGCAGGCCTCGAAATCGCGCGCGATCAAGTTACCGGAGGAGCCCAAATTCTCGACGTCAACATGGACGAGGGAATGCTCGATGGCGTCGAGGCCATGACCACTTTTCTCAACCTGATTGCCTCAGAACCAGACATCTCTAGGATTCCCATCATGATCGACTCGTCGAAGTGGGAAATCATCGCGGCGGGCCTAAAATGCGTCCAGGGCAAGGCGGTCGTCAACTCTATCTCGCTCAAGGCGGGCGAAGCCGAATTTATGTATCAAGCACGCCACTGCCGACGCTTTGGTGCAGCCGTAATCATCATGGCCTTCGACGAACAAGGCCAGGCAGACTCCTACGACCGCCGCGTCGAAATCTGCAGCCGAGCCTACCATCTTTTGGTTCAAGACGGCTTCCCTTCGGAGGACATCATCTTTGACCCCAACGTCTTCCCCATCGCCACGGGCATGGAGGAGCACCGCCGCAACGCCCTAGACTTTTTTGAGGCCACCGCCTGGATCAAGCAGAATCTTCCCAATGCCAAGGTGAGCGGCGGGGTCTCCAACGTGAGTTTTAGCTTTCGAGGCAACGACCACGTGCGCGAGGCCATGCACTCCTGCTTTCTCTACCACGGAATTCAAAACGGCATGGACATGGGCATTGTCAACCCAGGGCAGCTTATTGTCTACGAGCAAATCAATCCGGAGCTCCGCGAGCGCGTCGAAGACGTACTGCTCGACCGCCGCGACGACGCCACCGAGCGCCTTCTTGCCTATGCCGAAACCGTCAAAGGATCGGGCCAAATTCGCATCAAAGACGAATCCTGGCGCGAGCTCCCCATCGACGACCGCATTGAGCACAGCCTGGTCAACGGCCTAGACGCCTTTGTAGAGCTCGACGCCGCTGAGGCTATGATGGCTCTTGGCAGCCCCTTGGCCGTCATCGAGGGTCCCCTGATGCGCGGAATGAATGTCGTTGGCGATCTTTTTGGTTTGGGTAAAATGTTTCTTCCTCAAGTGGTCAAGTCGGCCCGGGTCATGAAGCGAGCCGTCGCATGGCTTGAACCGCATTTCGCAGCCGAATCTGCCGCTGCCGGAACCGCTCCGCGCAAGCAGGGTAAAATCCTAATGGCCACGGTCAAGGGAGACGTTCACGACATTGGCAAAAACATCGTTGGCGTAGTGTTACAGTGCAACAACTTCGAAGTCATAGATTTAGGAGTAATGGTTCCGCCCCAAAAAATTCTGGATGCCGCGATCGAGCACGACGTTGACGCCATTGGCCTGAGCGGACTAATCACGCCATCGCTCGACGAAATGGTTTTTTTAGCCAGCGAAATGCAGCGCCAGGGCTTCACCATTCCCTTGCTAATTGGAGGGGCCACCACTTCGCGCGCCCACACGGCCGTCAAAATTCAGCCGGTGTACCATGGGCCTTTGGTGCACGTCAACGATGCTTCCCGCGCCGTACCGGTCGTGCAAAAACTGCTCGGCGCCAGCGCCGACGACTACCAAAATGAGGTCCGCGCAGACTACGACCGCCTAAGGGAGCAGTACGCTACTCGCATTGCAGAGCGTCGCTTTGCCTCAATCAACCAGGCCAGGACCCTTCGCTACCGCCCTGATTTTGCGGACAAGCCTGCGCCACCGGCCCAATATGGAGTGTTCCCCTTGCGCAACTATCCGCTTGAAGACCTCGTCCCCTACATTGACTGGACCCCCTTCTTTCAGGCTTGGGAATTGCACGGCAAGTACCCCCGAATTCTTAGCGACGAACTGGTGGGTAGCCATGCGCAGTCCCTCTTTGACGACGCCCAAGAAATGCTGCGTCAGGTCGTCGCAGAGCGCTGGATAACCGCCCATGGAGTTTACGGATTCTTCCCGGCGCGGCAGGATGGCGATGACATTGCGGTGCAGACTGCCGGGGGCGAACGCCGCTTCCTGACCCTTCGGCAGCAGGGCCAAAAGGCCGAAGGCCAGCCCTACCACGCCTTGGCTGACTTCATTGACCCGGCGGGCCAGGACACGCTAGGCCTATTCGCCGTCACTACGGGCCATGGCGTCGACGAGCGCTGCCAGCAATTCAAGGCGGAGAACGACGACTACCGCGCCCTAATGCTGCAGGCCCTGGCAGATCGCCTGGCAGAAGCATTTGCCGAACGCCTTCATCAAAGAGTCCGCATGGAATTCTGGGGATACCAGGCATCCGAAACCCTTTCTAACGAAGACCTCATCGCCGAAGAGTACCAAGGAATCCGTCCTGCGCCTGGGTACCCCGCCTGCCCCGACCACCTTGAGAAGGACCTCCTTTTTGAACTTCTACAGGCCGAGCTGCACACCGGGCTGCACCTCACCGAATCCAAGGCCATGTATCCCACGGCAGCCGTCAGTGGATACTACTTTGGGCATCCCGAGGCCAAGTATTTTGGTCTTGCCAAAATTGACCGCGATCAAATTGCCGACTATGCAAGCCGTCGCGGGATAGCCCTGACCGAGGCAGAGCGTTGGCTCAGCCCCCTTATCACCTAAGACCAGCAGCCCAATAACCACCTCATGAAAGTCGTAGACCACATCCAAGCCGCTCAAGGCAAGACACTTTTTAGCTTTGAAGTGCTGCCCCCGCTCAAGGGCAATACCATAGATTCGCTTTATAGCACCATCGAACGCCTGATGGAGTTTGGCCCCAAATTCATCGACGTAACGAGCCACCGCGAGGAATTCATCTTTAAAAAGCACGAATCTGGCTTGCTTCAGAAGGTGCACACGCGCAAGCGTCCGGGCACGGTCGGAATCTGCGCTGCCATTCAAAACAAGTTCCACATTGACACCGTTCCGCACATTATATGCGGTGGTTTTTCGCGCGAAGAAACCGAGTACGCCCTGATTGATTTGCACTATTTAGGAATCGACAATGCGCTCCTGCTCCGCGGCGATGCCCTGCGCAGCGAAGGCAGTTTTATACCGGAACCCCACGGGCACAGCAACGCGATAGACCTAATTAGCCAGGTCAAAAACCTCAATCGCGGGACCTACCTCTACGACGAGGTGGAGAACTCCAACCCCAGCAATTTTTGCATTGGGGTGGCGGGCTACCCCGAGAAGCATTTTGAGGCACCCAGCTTCAAGGCAGACCTCAAGCACCTCAAGGCCAAGGTTGATGCGGGAGGGGACTTTATTGTAACCCAAATGTTCTTCAACAACGAGCATTTTTTTAAGTTCGTCGCCGACTGCAGGGCTGCCGGAATCACGGTACCCATTATTCCAGGGCTTAAACCATTAACTACCAAAGGCCAACTGCAGGGAATTCCGCGGAATTTTCACATCAACCTTCCCGACGATTTAATCGAGGCCGTTGAGGCCGCCAAAAGCCCCGAAGCCGTGAAGCAAGTAGGGGTAGAGTGGTGCATTGCCCAATCCAAAGAGCTCATGGCCAAAGAAGTACCGGTACTGCACTACTACACTATGAGTAAGGCCGAAGAGACCGAGCAAATTGCCGCCGCTATTTTTTAGAACGGATTCTTAACCTTAACCCAAAGCCCTATTCTGGCCTTTGGCACGATAGTCGCCCTATCTTTGATCTATGATAGGAACCGCCTTTAAGCCGCCCAGATTTGCATCCCACCACCTTGGTCAGCCCTTCTTTCAGATTTTGACCCAACGGGTCAACCAGTATTTTAAGGACGAAAACAGGTCTTCTAAGGGTGACGTTCGGCTATATGCCAAAACCGGCATCCTGCTTGCCGCCTTTTTTACCACCTACTTAGTTATTCTTTATTTGGGGTCAAGCTTCTGGCTAGCCCTCCCGTTTTGGATTGTTTTGGGTATTTTGACTTCTGCCATTGGGTTTAACGTAATGCACGACGGGGCCCACGGGAGCTTCTCTAAGCACGAATGGCTCAACTCCCTAGCCGGCCACACCTTGAGCATGCTCGGTGCAAGCGTAGCTCTTTGGAAGAATAAGCACAATGCCATCCACCACACCTTCACCAACATCGACGGTCTTGACGACGACATTGAGGCCGGCGGAATGATTCGCATGGCGGACTCCCAGCCCCATAAGGGCATTCACCGTATGCAGCACTACTACTGGCCGCTACTTTACAGCCTTCTCTATATTTATTGGTTGGCCTTCACGGACTTCAAAAAGTACTTCTCGGGAAAGGTAGGAGACGTGCCCATTCGCAAATTCACCCCTGCCGAGCACCTTGGTTTCTGGTTTTGGAAGATTACCCACATCACTATGATCGTGGTTTTGCCGATTTACTTTATTGGTTTTCTGCCTTGGTTGTTGGGCTTCCTTCTGATGACCTTTATTACTGGTTTTACTTTGAGCATCGTATTTCAATTGGCCCACGTGGTTGAAGGAGTGAGTTTTAAGGCATCTGATGCCATAAACCCTACCAACATCGAGTCGGAGTGGGCCGTGCACCAGATTCAAACTACAGCCAATTTTGCTACTAGGAGCCGCGCGCTAACATGGCTTCTGGGCGGACTCAACTACCAAGTGGAGCACCACCTCTTCCCAAGAATTAGCCACGTGCACTACCCCGCCATTTCGCGCATTGTCAAAGACACCTGTGCGGAGTTTAACGTTCAGTATCAAGAATTCCGCACGTTTGCAGACGCCTTGAACGCCCACGTTAGGCACCTCAAGCGCCTGAGCGTAGCCTAGCTAGAGGTTGCTGATTTGCAGGGAGACCCCGTCGAACTGAACCTGGTAGGGGAGCAATCCCCAGGTAGTTTGGCCGCTCGTGGCACTGCCGTCAAATAGTAGGAATCGCTGGCTGTCGCAGCCACATTCCGCATACAAACCGTCTTTCAGCGTAGAAGCTCCGCAAGGCAAAGACAGGTGGTTGGGGCATCGCAGGTCGTATGCTCCAAAATCGTTGGCGTCGCCAAAGTTGGTTCTTCGGTAGACGACTAGGCCGCCATGACCCCAGTCATTGCGCACGTAGGTGCCCCCAACAAACTGAAGGTCAAAGGCTGAAGGACTGTTCACAAATACCGTTTCGTTCAAAAAAACATAGGGTACTGGGTGCCGATTGCTTGGACCGTCGCATGACAGCAAAGCGAGGGTCAGCGTAGTGTAAGAAAAAATATTTTGCATTTGTACATGCAAACCTACGTTTTAGATGCCGCACAAGATTAATTCTTGGTTATTTTAGCGTGTTGGTTCACACTGAGTCCAATTCTAAAGTCTTGCTTATGCGCCTACGCTACGCCTTATTAGTGCTGATTTTTGGAGCCTCCACCCTCGTTTGGGGACAAGCTCGACCAGGTTCCTTGCGGGGAACAGTCAAAGACAAGAAGTCCGGCGAAGAGCTTGCTCAAGCATTTATAACGGTCAAATCCGGTCAATTTAAAGTGACCTCCGGAGCTTCTGACTTTGATGGTAACTACAACATCAACCCGATTCAGCCCGGTACCTATACCGTGGTTTGTGAAATGTTTGGCTACAATGCCATGACCTTTACTGGAGTTGAAATCAATCCAGGGCGCCCGACCGAATTAAAATTTGCTCTTGCCACTTCTAATGTTGAGTTAGGCGTAGTAGATGTCGTAGCGAAGTACGAGGCCCCACTTATTGAGAAGGGTCGTACCGCAACAAGTTTTGGTGCCGAGCAAATTCGTAACCTCGCTGGACGGGGAGTCAACGCGGTACTTGCCCAAACCGCCAGCGTCGTTCAGGACGAGCGCAGTGGAGGCGTGTTCTTTCGCGGGGGACGTGGCGATGCCAACGTAGTTTTTGTGGACGGAGTTAAAATGCGGGGTGACATCAACCTTCCTCGGGAGGCCATTCAGTCTACGGAGGTTATTACGGGTGGCGTTCCTGCCCAGTACGGTGACGTGACCGGTGGTGTAATTTCTACCACGACCAAAGGACCAAGTCCGCGCTACTTCGGTACCGTGGAATATGTTACTTCAGAGCTATTCGACCGCAACAACTACAATCTTGCTGGTTTAACCCTCGGCGGCCCTCTTCTCTTTAATAAGGCTAAAACCGTTCCTCTTATCGGATTTCTTTTGGCCACGGAGTTCAGCAATACCGGTGTCTCACGACCCTACGCAACCCCGGTGTATAAGGTTAAAGACGACGTGCTCGCAGACTTAAAGGCTAATCCATTGGTACCTACTGCAACAGGGCTTGGCACCATTCGCCGTGCTGAACTGTTGAGCTCCGAAGATTTTGAGGTAATTCCGACCCGCCTTAACATTGCCGGTAACGTGTTCCGAGCTACGGGCAACATCAACATTAAAACAAGCAAGAAGACCAACCTCGTGTTGGGTGGGCGTGTTTTTTATTCTGACGGACGCAACGGCAGCTTCTTCCACTCCCTATTGAACTACGAGAACAACGGAGCCTCCAACCAAAGAGACCTTTCGGGTTATGTGCGTTTTACCCAACAGTTTGGCAGTGGAGACGACAAGGGCCTTATTAAGAATGCGTTCTACACTATACAGGCGGACTACACTGTTAATAATTTTAATAATTTTGACCCCAATCACCGCGAAAATATCTTTCGCTACGGCCACGTGGGCAATTTTGAAACCGGACGCCGCGGACTATTTGGTTATGGAGAGGATCCCCAAACGGGCATTTCAGCTTGGCGCAAGATTCTTGACATCGATACGGGCATCACCTTTGTCCCTTCCATCCATAATCCGCTACTGGGAGCCTATACCCAGTCTTACTTTAATTTGGTCAACAGCGGCCTAATCGGCAATAACGCCTTTAACCTGGTCAATATTCAGCAAGGTGGCGGACTTCTCAACGGCCAAGGCCCAAGCGATGCCTACGGGCTTTTTGGCAATGTGGGAGCGGTGCAGTCAGGCTATAATTACAGCCAAAATGAGCAGTACCGCATCACGGCCTCTACCAACTTCGACATTAAGGGCCATTCCCTAATCGCCGGATTGGAGTACGAGCAGCGATTTGACCGAAGCTTTGGTGTCTCCTCGGCGGCATTGTGGACGGTAATGCGCAACCTCCAGAACGACCACATGCGTGAACTCGATTTAGATAACCCTATTCTGATCTACCGCGACGGGGTTTTTCAGGATACCATCTTCTACAACCGAGCTATTGATATGACTAAGCCTCGTGCCTTTGATCGAAACCTGCGCACCAAGTTGGGTTGGGATCCTGACGGCAAAGACCAGCGCCTGCTTGACATAGACAATATTTCGCCCGATGATTTCGCGCGATACGGCGGCCTTGCGCTTTTTTCTGCTCAAGAATTAGTCAATCCGGGCGGTAGTGCCTATGTCAGCTATTTTGGCTATGACTACATGGGCAACTTACAGCCAGGGAATCCTACGCTTTCGGACTTCTTTCGCGCGACCGATGCCCGAGGAGATCGCACCTATCCGGTTCGAGCCTTTCAGCCTATTTATATGGCCGGCTACATCCAGGACCAGTTCACCTTTGAGGACTTGTTTTTTAATGTTGGGGTTCGCGTAGATCGCTACGATGCAAACCAGTCTGTACTTAAAGATCCATTCTCGCTTTTTGCGGCCCACACGGTTGCCGATGTGGTTGCGCGTGGCGGGCTTGAGGGCAGTGACATTCCCGTGTCTATGGGTGACGACTACATGGTTTATGTAGATGATATTAAAAACCCCAAGCGCATTGTCGGCTACCGAGACGGCTTTGATTGGTTTAATGCAGACGGATCTCCTCAATCCAACCCTACGATTATCGCCAATGCTTCGGGCGGTCAGGCTAAGCCTTGGATTTTTGAAGAGGCCTTTTCTGATCCTCAAAACCCGAATTCGCCAGTATTAAGTGAGCGCTCGTTCCGGGACTACCGTCCACAGGTTACGGTTAGCCCGCGTATCTCCTTCCAATTCCCGATTTCAGACGTGGCGGAGTTCTTTGCCCACTATGATCTTTTAGTGCAGCGTCCGTCATCTGCCCAATCGCGTTTCAATCCATTTGATTACCAAAATCTTGTATTTGGTAATGCATCAACAATAGACAACCCTGAGTTGCTTCCCCAAAAGCAGACGGAGTACGAAATCGGATTCCGTCAGAAGCTAACAGACCGCAGTGCCTTAAAAATCAATGCGTTCTATCGCGAGTACCGTGACCTCATACAGACAGTGTCGGTAACAGAGGCCTACCCGGCAACTTATGTAACCTACGGAAACCGAGACTTTACCACCTCTAAGGGATTCAGTTTTCAGTATGATTTGCGTCGAGTAGGCAATGTTCAAGTTAACGCACAGTATTCTTTGACTTTTGCCGACGGTACGGGTTCGGGAGCGGAGTCTGGCCTTTCGCTAGCCCGAACGGGTCTACCGAACATCCGTTACATTGTTCCCCTAGACTATGACCAGCGTCACAATCTTTCGGGCAATATTGACTTCCGCTACGGTCAGGGTCAAGACTACAATGGCCCAGTTTGGGGTAAGATGAAGGTTCTTGAAAACGCAGGCTTGAATTTGTTGGCGACGGCGGGTTCTGGCTTCCCCTATTCGAGGAGGGTAAGGTCCTACTCAATAACGGAGTCCGCTACTCCTGTGGTAGGTCTGTTGAACGGCTCTCGCTTGCCATGGCAGCTACGACTGGATTTGACTGCCAACAAGGTATGGTACTACAACAAGGGTAAGAACAACTTTGAGCTTTACGTTCAAGTATTGAACCTATTGAATGCTGCCAATGTCCTTAGCATATACCCCTATACCGGTTCACCCGATGACGACGGATTCCTATCTTCCCCTCAAGGCCAACAGGCCATTGCATTTACTGCCAACGCCCAGGCTTTCTCTGATTTGTATGCCATCAGAATGGTTAATCCAACCAACTTCTCGACTCCGCGCTTGATTCGCTTGGGAGTGCGCCTCGGACTTTAATACTGAATTTTTAAGCTATGAACAAGATTTTATTCCCTCTCGCCGCCTTAATTCTCGGCTTTACGGCAATGGCCCGCGAAGACGTAGGCACTACTTCAGGCAAGAACAAGCGTTCCAACAAGACTGTTGAGGAGCTATGCCAGCCTTCGCGTGCGCAGTCTGATTTGAACATTAATAACGTGCGCACTACGATATTGGGCGGAGGCGACATGTGGTGGGACCTTAACACGGCACGTTATGAGATTCCCAAGGGAAGCAATCGCCACTCTATGTTTGCGGGTTCCCTCTGGCTTGGTGGCCTTGACGAGGGCAATCAGCTCAAACTTGCTGCGATGGTTTACCGCAGTCGCGGCAACGACTTTTGGCCTGGTCCTCTTTCTACCGATGGCCTTGCCTCGGTCACCAAGGACGTCTGCGACAAGTACGACCGTCACTGGATTATTACCCGTGAGCAGGTTGAATTGCACCGTGGCTTTCTATTTTGCAAGAACGATCCCGACTGCGACGTCGCCACCAAGTACCCTGGCTACGAAGGCAGTATTCCTGATATCATTAAGTTTTGGCCAGCTCATGGAGTTGACGCAGAACTTCCCTACACCTTGGCTCCATTTATCGACTTAGACGGAGACGGACGCTACGACTACAATGAAGACTATCCGGCCTATGACTTAGATCGTGCCTACGATTGCCGCCTTAAGGAAACCGATGTGCTGTACGGTGACCAAACGCTTTGGTGGGTTTATAACGATCGCGGTAACGTGCATACCGAAACCAACGCGGGTGCTATGGGCTTTGAGATTCGTGCGCAGGCTTTTGCCTTTGCCACGAACGACGAAATCAACAACATGACCTTTAATAACTACCGTATTATTAATAAGTCGACCTTTCGCCTGACCAATACCTACTTCTCGACCTGGTTTGACGCCGATCTAGGTAACTACCTTGACGATATTATTGGCTCTGACATCCCAAGGGGACTCGGATTTGTTTATAATGCAGACATCGACGATGAAGGTCCCATTGGCTATGGAGTGAATCCTCCTGCAATTGGTTTTGACTTCTTTCAGGGTCCGTTCGCCGACTACTTTGACGGCAGAGACAACGACCGCGACGGATGCATCGATGGAGTGCGCAATGAAAGTGGAGTATGCATCCCAGAGAATCCAGTAACAGGAGTAAATGAACGCATTATTATGTCGGGATTCATGTACTACAACAACACGGGTTCATCGTTCTCTGGCAACCCAAGCAATGCGGCGGAGTTCTACAACTACATGCAAACCCGTTGGAGAAATGGAAACCCTGTGGTCGTTGAGACCCCATGCGGTCCAGGCTGCACGGGTAACGGCGATGGCTTTACTCCAGACGGAACAGGCCTTGCCACTCTTTTTGCCTATCCCGGCAACAGTTTTGACACCACGGGTATTACTCCTCCGATAACTCCTCAGAATTGGTTTGAGTCTCCTGACAACCGTCAAGACAAGCGAGGACTTCACAATGCAGGTCCATTTTCTCTTGCTCCTGGAGCACTTAACTTCATTACCACAGGGGCTGTTTGGGCTCGCAATACCAATGATCCAGGACCTTTATTCTCGGTAGAGCGTGTAATTATAGCGGACGATAAAGCTCAAAGCCTTTTCGACAACTGCTTCCAAATCTTAAATGGTCCGGATGCTCCAGATATCGACATTCAAGAACTCGATCGCTCCGTGGTGCTGATGCTTTCCTACCGCGAGGGTTCCAACAACGACGAGCTTGACTACCAAGAGATTGATCCATTAATTCAGGCTAATGACAATACCTACAAATTCGAAGGTTTTCAGATTTACCAGCTCAAGAATGCGAGCGTTTCTATGGCAGATCGCTACGATCCAAGCCAGGCTCGCTTGATTGCTCAGTCTGACTTTAAGAATAGCGTTGGACGCCTCATCAATTGGGAGCTTAATCCGGACCTTGAACTCATAGTGCCCCAGGATATGACGGTTAAAGTAGCGAACGACGGAATTAAGATGACCTACCACGTTACGGAAGATGCTTTTGCGACAGGCACCGACCGCCGACTTGTAAATCACCGCGAATACTACTTCTCGGTTGTGGCATACTCGAATAACGAATACGAGAAGTTCGACCAGGTTCTAACGCCAGGAGGTCAGCGCCGTCCCTTCTTATCAGGTCGGAACAACGTGAAGAAGTACACGGGTATACCCCACCAAGTTTCTGCCGAAAGCAACGGCACCATTCAGCGAGCTAAGTATGGCGATGCTCCAATAATCACTCGTATTGAGGGAATGGGTAATGGCGGAACCAAGCTAGAGATTTCAGAGGATTCCGAGAATGAGATCATAACCAGCTTCCGCTTAGACAATTTGGTTTATCAGGCAGGAAGCGGTCCGGTAAACGTTAAGGTCATTGATCCGCTCGCTGTTGTGGCGGGTAACTATACCATGATTTTTAGCGGAATAAGCAATAACGCTACTTGGCGCATTGAAGATGAGAACCAAGATATTGTGGCTACGTCTTCTAGATCCATCTCCTTCCTCGCGGAGCAAATTGTACCAGAGCTAGGAATTTCCATCGATTTAAGAAATCAAATTGCTCCGGGTAATGATATTGACAATGCTCGAAACAATGGAATTCTTGGAAGCGAAGTGGTATACACCGACGCAACAAAGCCTTGGCTCACTGGGGTAGTCGACGATGCAAGTTATTCGCCACGCAATTGGCTGCTTTGTGGAAACAATGCTGTTACTACCCTGCCTGGGTCGCTGTATAGGGACTTTCCGGGGGACGATAAGTCACGTTTTTCAACTATTGTGGGCGGAACCTGGGGTCCATTTGCTTATTCAAGCTACCTCAGCAGAAAGCCAGGATCCCTCAACCATTTAGGTATGGGTCCAGCGGACTCCACGATGAATGCCTTTACTTCTCGCATGAGTCCTGCAGAATTGCACAGTGTTGATATAGTATTCACCGACGACCGATCTAAATGGACGCGAGTTCCAGTGTTTGAGATGGGTGAAGACCCAGCATTGACCTCAGGAGGTACCGGAAAGTGGAGACTGCGTTCTGATTTAGGATGGGATCTTGTAAATGGGGAGCTTGTTCGAAGCACGGTGACTACGGGTTGGTCTTGGTTCCCTGGTTATGCCATTGATTTGGAGACCGGCACCCGTTTGAACATATCTTTTGGCGAGAACAGCTGGATGATTGCAGACCGCGGAAACGACATGCTGTTTAATCCAACAAGCCGGGAGAATAGTAGAATTCCAGACCCGATAACCGGTGGTTATCGCTTTGGCGGACAGCATAATTTGTACATCATGGGTCCATACCTACAGCAGGGCTTATCGCGAACTTCTATGGATTATGCTGGCTCTGATGAAGCAAACCACCCCTTGTTCAACGACTTCAAAAACATGGGAAATATTTTGAGTCGTACCCGTGTTGCCAAGACGATCATGTGGACTTCTATACCCTTGATGGAGAATCGTTTTGAGGGTGCCAACCTGTACGAGCCTGCGACTTCACCCAACGGTCTTCCGTCGGTTACTCGAGTTAAGATTCGCATGGCTCGCCCTTATGAGCGCTACGTGACGGATAACTCCAATACGGGGAATCCGAAGTACTTGTTTAGTACTGCCAATGCAGCCACGGTGACTGGGGATTCGGCTACGGCTAAAAATGCACTGGCAACGGTGCGCGTGGTGCCAAATCCCTACTTCAGCTTGAGTCAGTACGAGACTTCTCAGAACGAGAATCGCGTGAAGATTACCAACTTGCCGCCGCGTTGCACGATGTCTATTTATACTGCAGATGGCGCCCTTGTGCGGACCTTGCGCAAGGATAACTCCGATACTTGGATCTATTGGGATTTGACCAACAACTACCAAGTGCCTATTGCGAGCGGCGTATACCTAATACACATTGATGCTCCAGGCATCGGTCAGACCATTGTTAAGTGGTTTGGAACCATGCGTCCGTTCAACCCAACTGGCTTCTAAGAATTAAGGAATTATGAAAAATATTGTACTTACCTCCGCCCTTTTGGCTGCTCTGTCTGCCTTCGCTGGTAATCCCGTTCGTTCGGGTTCTGCAGGCGCGTCGGAACTCCTTGTTAATCCCTGGGCACGCACGGCGGGCTGGGGCGAGGGCAATACAGCCAATGTGAGGGGCTTTGAAGGGCTGTATGGCAACGTTGCGGGCATTGCTCGAATCGATGGGATGCAGGTCGGATTCGCCAACACCCAGTGGTTGATGGGCAGTGGAATCACGCTCAATGCAGGAAGCCTTGTTACCCCAACCAGCAATGGTGGTGTGCTGGGCATCCACATAACAAGCATGAACTACGGAGACATTGAGGTTACTACGGAGGACCAACCCGACGGAGGATTAGGCAGCTACAGGCCTTCTGCTACCGTAATCGGATTGGCCTACGCCAAGAAGTTTACGCAAAGCATTTTTGGTGGAATTAACATCAAGCTGTACAACTCCGCGGTAAATAATTTGAGTGCGACAGGAGTGTGTTTTGACGCTGGAGTACAGTACATACCTGCCAACGTGAAGGATTTTTCTTTTGGAATTACCATGCGCAACATCGGTCCTTCCTTCTCCTACCGTGGAGACGGTTTAAGCATTGTGCTGCCGGTTCCTACGGGGCTTTATACCAATAGTTTTCAGAATCGTTCTGAGGATTTCGAGCTGCCTACCCAGCTTGCGATTGGAGCGAGCAAGGGATTTGACCTTATTGAAGGGCACAAAATCACCTTTGCGGGCAACTTTATTTCGAATTCCTTCAAGAAGGATCAGTTCACTGTTGGTGCGGAATATGCCTTTAAAGAGCTTTTTGCGCTGCGCGCAAGTTGGGCTCAGTTTGACAATCGATTTGATGGCTTGAGGTCAGAGGCGATAACAGGCCCCGCAGCAGGGTTCACGTTTAATCTTCCTCTGGGAGACGGCAAGTTGGACTTGAGCTATGCCTACCGTATGACCAATTCCTCATTTGGCGGAATTCACACGGTTGGAACGGCCATCGTATTGTAAAATCGAGTACTTTGCAGCCATGAAGACCCCCTGTCGGGGGTCTTCGTTGCTTAAAACCAATAACGAATGTCGCTTTCATACTACACTCCCGAGGGCTTTAAAAAGCTAAAAGAAGAGCTTGAACACTTGCGCAGTGTGGAACGTCCGCGCGTTTCTGGTCAGATTGCTGAGGCTCGGGACAAGGGAGACCTCAGTGAGAATGCAGAGTACGACGCCGCCAAAGAAGCTCAGGGCATGCTGGAGATGAAGATTGCCCGCATGGAGGAGTTGGTTGCCAATGCCCGGATTGTGGATGAGTCCCAATTGGATGCGACCAAGGTGCTTATTTTGTCTAAGGTCACAGTGCGCAATCCCCAGACCGCTGCGACGATGACCTATACCCTTGTCAGCGAGCAAGAGGCCGATTTAAGGTCCGGTAAAATCTCGGTGAGTTCCCCAATTGGTAAAGGCCTCTTGGGCAAGGCGGTAGGGGAAGTTGCTGAAATTCAAATTCCGAACGGGCTTATGAGTCTTGAGATTGTCTCGATCGAACGCTAAAATGGCTAGTATTTTTTCTCGCATAATTGCAGGGGAGATTCCCTGTTATAGGGTGGCCGAAACAGAGCGCGCCATTGCATTTTTAGATATACGCCCCCTCACCGAGGGTCATACCTTGGTGGTCCCCAAGGCAGAGGTGGACAGCATCTTTGATTTGGACTCCCAAGATTATCAGGCTGTATTTGACCTAGTCCGCGCCGTGGCAGAGGCCCAAAAGGCGGTTGTGCCGTGCACGAGAATCGGTTTGACGGTTCTTGGATTTGAAGTGCCTCACGCCCATGTTCACGTCGTCCCCCTGAGGTCAGAGGCGGATTTGAATTTTGCAAATCCCAAACTGCAGCTCGATAGCCTTGAATTAGAAGGTATTGCGAAGAGACTCCGCGCAGCCATCTTGGTGGAGTCCCTGTAATTTTTTGATCCCCTGAAGCTTAGGGTAAAAGGATTTTTTGTATATTGTGATTAACCTAATATTAAAAACACAACTTCGATGAAAAGAATTTTACTCCTTTTTGCTTTGATGCTTGCCTCGGCTGTCGGGGTAAATGCTCAGGTGGTGCTGAACATAATGTCACCAAGCTCCATTCAGGGTGGTTTGACCCATACCAACAACGGTAACTCAGCGGGTTGGGGCCTCGCCGACCTTCTTAACCCTGCGGACGCCGTTTTGGATACGGTGGTTGTTATGGACGACAGTACGGCAGGGGTAAACACGGTGTTGGGTACTGACCCCACTACCGGCAATGCCTACCCAGGAATTCCTCTCAAGTACGAGGGATGCAATCTTGATACCACCTCAGCATGGCAGACCAACCGCCTCGCCGGCAAAATCGTTCTGATTTCGCGAGGCACCTGTGAGTTCGGTCTAAAGGTCTACCTCGCCGAAATGGCTGGCGCGCGCGCGGTTATTTTGTACAACAGAGACAATGCCCAACTGAACGCAGGGCCAGGAGCCTATGGCGCTTTGACTACCATCCCCTTTGCGATGATAGCAAGGCCTGACGGCGACATGCTAAGGCTTGCCATTGAGGGCGGGCAAACGGTAGTTGCCTTCTTGGGCAATAAAATTGGAGCCTTCCCCAACGACATGAGTATTTCGCCAACTGAGGCTATGTACCCTCCTGCTCTTGCGGTTCCGGCCCTGTTGGCTCAAGATTCCAGCGACTTTAAAATGAAGCTTGGTTTCTGGGCGCGCAACGACGGTTCGGCTAACCAAAGCAATGTCATTGCCAACGTTACGGTGAAGCGCGGAGGCACTACGCTGTACACGATGTCTACCTCGTCGTTCTCCATGAATGCTGGCGACTCGAGCTACATCAGCTTCCCGCCCTTCCAGCTAAACGGTTACCCCCTTGGCGCCTATGAGGTGAACTATAATGTCAACGTTGCCAACGAGTCGTTCCCCTTAGACAACAACATTGATTTTGCCGCGGTAATTAACGACAGCCTCTTCAGTTATGCGAGGGTAAATCCAACAACGCTGCTACCAGTAGACAATAACTCTATTAAATCGTCTAGCTTCACTTCGTCTTGGGCGACAGGAATCCACTTCCGGCACCCCCAAGCAAGCCGCATGCTGCTTAAAGGCGTGCGCTTCGCATGCTTTACTAGTGCTCCCGATAGCCTTACAGGACGCACAATAGATGTTGCGGTAGACGAGTGGCTTGATAGCTTTACTGACATAGTTGATACAAATTGTAAAGTAACCAACACCTCGCCTTTGGCAGTGGAGACCTACACCTACACCGCTAATGCTCAGGATTCCATGGTGACGCAATTGTTTGATGATCCAATCGAGCTTGATGACAACATGCGGTACATCATTTCCCTCACCACTTCGGACCAATCCATTTTCATGAATCACTCCTATGGTCCAGCCTACCAACTCAACGACCTGACAGCCGGGGAGCAGCCTCGCGAGATTATTCGTGTCGATAATTCATGGTTTACCGGGGGATTCAGCAGTGGTCGGATTCCAACGTTCCAGCTAATTATGGAGCAAAACTTTGCTGGCGAGCCTGAGGAGATTGTGGTGGATGCTTTGCTATACCCTAATCCCGCGCATCACGTGGTTTATTTGAAGCTCAACGGTTTTGAGCCGGCTGCAGGTATTTCGGTCTATGATATGACTGGAGCCGTGGTTCTTCAGAAAGCGCAGGCTTCTGTGGTCAATGGTGAAATGGTCATTGATGTGAGCAGTTTGCCTAGTGGTGCCTATGTGGTGGTAGCACCAGGCGTCAACGGTGATCTTCGAGCCAACTTGGTGGTTAGCCACTAAGGGTACTCGTTGTTTGAAGTACGGAACCCGGCTTAGGCCGGGTTTTTTTATGCCTAAAGGGGCGGATTCGCTACTGCATGAAGCAGGGAGCCTGTGGCGAATCTATGGAGTTAGACGCTTCGGTCGGGGTTTTGGGCTAGGAACTGGGACCAGGCGTTTCTACCCTTGGCCTTGGACTTCTTTGGGGCAACAGGGGCTCCTGCGTCGGTTAGGATTTCTGCTCGATCCAGGGTTAGCGCATGGCAGGCCGCAACGGCTAGGGCATCGGTCGCGTCGAGCAGTCGTTTGGGGTCGTCGGGTATGGCAAACATGGAATGGAGAAAGCCCGAAAGCTGCTCTTTGGATGCAGCACCGCGGCCTGAAATCCGTCGTTTAACCACCGCGGGAGCGTATTCGGCTACGGAGAGTCCGCGCCGCAGTCCGGCACTGAGAATGACTCCTTGTGCGCGGCCAAGTTTAAGCATTGACTGCACGTTTTTACCAAAAAAAGGCGCTTCTACCGCCAGGGAGTTGGGCTGGAACTGATCCAGCAGCAGCTCGACGGCCTTTAAAATATCTCCAAGGCGCTGCACGGAATCCTTGCTGGCCTGAAACTTGACACTGCCCAGATCGACCAGCCTTAGTTGGCTCCCGACTCGATCGACGACGCCGAAGCCCATGACCAGGGTACCGGGGTCAATGCCAAGAATGCGTTCCGACTGACTCATTTAGAGGGGAGTCCCCCGCGCATGCTTTGCGCGGTGGGCGCCTGGAAGAGCTGAATTCCAAAGCTTGGAACTGCTGCGATCAAATGATCAAAGAGGTCGGCCGCGATCGACTCAAACTCTTCAAAGGCAATGGTGTTGGCAAAGCAATAAATTTCTAGCGGAATTCCTTCGCCGCTAATGGCCAGTTGGCGCACCATTATACTGTGCTTGTTGGATACCCTCGGGTGTTCCTTTAAATAGGATTCCGCATAGGCTCGGAATACGCCGAGGTTGGTTAGGTGTCGCCCGTTAACCGGCGAGCTTTTATCGGCGCCAAGTTTTTGGTTGTATTCCGCAATTTCAAGTTCGCGGGCGTCGAGGTAGGCATTGACCCTCTGTATTTTGCGCAGTTCCACAAGGTCTGCGTCGGTTAGAAATGCCACGCTTTCGAGGTCAATGACCATGCTCCGCTTGATGCGACGAACCTTAGCGAGGCGCATTCCGCGCCAGTTGACGAAGGAGTCTGTTACAAAGGCCTTGGCCGGTATGGACGAGATGGTATTGTCAAAGTTCTTGATTTTGACAGTAGTAAGGTCGATGCTGACGACATCGCCGTCTACGCCAAACTTCTCAAAGGTGATCCAGTCTCCTTTTTTAACCAAGTCATAGAGTACGATTTGAAAGTTTGCCAAAAGTCCGTTAATGGCGTCTTGAAAAATCAGTACAAAGATGGCCGTAGCACCTGCGAGTGCTCCCAGGATGCTGGCTAGCGAAGTGCTGGTTAGCAGCGATACGATGGCAAGGCTACCGAATAACCATGATAAAAAGAGGGTTACCGAGAGTAGGGTCTGCAGGGGTTTGTCTTTGAACGTTTCAAGGTCTTCGACCACATGAGCTGCGGCGCGTGCGGCCCTTGTTACCACCACGACAAATTGGTAGATGAGCACGATCACTAGGAACTTGTCAAGGGGCGCAATCCATTTCGGGAGGTCTTGAAAGACTATCGGAAGGAAGGTCCGAATGATTAGGGTTGGTATTAGGTGCGCGAGGGCATGAAAAACTCGTTCTTTAAAGAAATAGTCATCCCAGGTTACTTTGCTGCGCTTAACAACTAACTGAATGATGGCAACCACGATTTTGCGCACAAAAATGTCTGCCAAAAAGCTAATGACTAGCAATGCACCTAGATCTGCCAGCACGGTAAGACTAGCGATCCACCAGTCGTTTAGTCCGCTTTCTTCAAAAAAAGCACGAGTCCAGTGGCCGGGGTTAATTGGGTCCATAAGGTAAAGGTAGAAACCTAAGCGGTTTAATTTGAGTACGCAGCAGCTTTTGTGAATCGAGAACCTAAGGCAGTCAGAGCCCAGCCCCCATTGATGCCTTGGCCTAGTTGGTGATGACTACCTCTGCGGTGCGGATGGCACTGGCGTAGAAGTAGCCCAGCGCATAGTCGTTCTCGTCGCCTTCTCTAAAAATGTTGCCGATAATTGGAGCCGGAGGGGGGTCAAAGAGCCCGCCAACCTGAAGCGTTTGCTCGCGAAGCAGGTTGAGGTATCCAAAAAGGCCCATGCTTATGCTCCCGAGTTCGACCAAGTACTTAACGCCGACGGAGTCCGGTCCCGCAATTTGAATGGGTGGGATAGTGGGCGGGCTTGGAAAAACAAAGCCGTCGTTGAAGTCGTCGTTAAACAGAGTCAAATCAAAGGTTTGGTTTTTCAGGGTATCGTTGCGAAAGACGCGAACGCGGTAGTGGTCTCCGCGCCCCGGAGTTTCGGCCCAATGGATAAACACGTAGCGACCCTCGCGCTGGAATGGAGCGCGCGGCAAATACTCGGAATAGATTGAGTCTGCGTCGTTGCAGCGGTTAATGGTTTCTGCCGCAGAGGTCCAGGTTCCGCTCGGGTAGCCTTCGCGCTCGGGGATGCTGACCATTACGCGGTAGCTTCGCCCGACTTCACCTTGAAAATCAGCCATGTATCGCCCTTCGCCCCGATGGATTAGGGTATCTGCAGGCAGCCCGTCTTCATAGACCAGGACCAAGGCATCGGTCACGGGCTCGTTGGGGTTGGTGTTGAGGTAGGGCACGCTCCACTTGACGTCGACCCGTACAGAGTCTCGGTCGGTAACGCGGCCGTTTACAATAAGACGGGTTTCGCCCTCGGGCAGGTCAACCTCAATGATATCCTGGCAGCTGGCTAGGGAAGCAGCCAAGGCGAGGGGCATAAGCAATCGAAGGTGGCGCATTACAGGGAGAAGTTATAGGTGAAGAAGGGCACCGCAGAGCCAAAAATGCTCAGACGGTAGGCAGATACGTTGGTTGGGTTTTCAAAGTCCGCTCTAAAAAAGATGCTGTAGGGATTGCGGCGGCCGTAGGCATTGTAAACCCCAATGTTCCAACTGGCGCGTTTGCCTACGCTCCGGGTAAAGGACAGGTCAAGTCGGTGCGTAGCTGGAGTTCGCGCTGCGTTACGGTTGCTGTACACGGGGTAGTAGATGCCTTCAAATTCGCCGCGCGCGTCGGGGTAAGTTACGGGGCGCCCCGATTGGTAGATCCAGGTTCCGCCCAGATCCCATTTTTTGCTCATGGTCCAGGTGAAAACTACGCTTAGGTCGTGCAGTTTATCCCAATTAGCCGGGTACCATTCGCCATTGTTGATGCGGGTAATGCGCGTTGGTCCATCCACGAGGCGCTCGGTGCGCCCCAAGGTGTAGCCAATCCAACCGGTTAGTTTGCCGGTTTTCTTCTCAAGGAGCAATTCGGTGCCATAGGCTCGGCCGCCGCCCGAGAGCAGTTCCGTTTCAATATCGTCGGTGAAGACGAGGTCTGCGCCGTCGCGGTAGTCTACTAGGTTTTGAAAGGACTTGTAGTAGGCCTCCCAGCTGATGCGGATGCCATTGTCTTCGTTGAAGTTGCGCACGGCGCCTAGTGCAATTTGGTCTACGGTAGCAGGGTCAATGTAGGGGCCGGCCGGCCGCCAAACGTTCACCGGCGTGGCGGTGGTGTTGTTGGAGATTAAGTGGATGTACTGCCGGGAGCGGTTGTAGCTCGCCTTGAGCGACGACTTGGGTCCGAGCTCGTAGTTTAGGGCAAAGCGAGGCTCAAGTCCGCCCAAATTCACAAAAGACTTAACGATTTGACCGCTTGCATAAAAGGCAGTGTCGGTGATGGTGGTAGGGCTAGGGTAGAGGGGGTCAGCATAAGAAAATACCCGACGCTTTCCAAGGTTGGCAAAGCCGCTGTAGCGCAGGCCCGCTGTGATGCTGAGTTTCTCCGTTACTTTGATGTCGTCGCTCACGAAGATGGCCGGCTCGGTGGCGAATTCTTGGCGCAGCTCAATGTCAAATGCTCCAGTGATTTGGCCCGGCGAAAAAACGTAGTAGGTGTTTTGCACTCCCCAGTCGAGTTTGTGCCTTGCGTTGGCGTAGTAGGTCCAGCCAAGGTTAGTTACGGTGTTCTGTATGCGCGAATCAAGCTTGAACGAGGGAACGGCGTCGTCGGGAGTGCCCAAGGAATAGGTGTAGTCGGAGTAGACTGCGGTGGCATTAAAAAATAATTTTGCGTTGACTACCCGGTTCCATCGCAGCGTGGAGGTCCAGTTGCCCCATCCGAAGTCAAACAAATCCTGGGCGCCAAATTGGTCGCGGCCAAAGTACATGCTGGCAAATACCCGGTCCTTGTCGCTAAGGGTTGCATTGACTTTGGCGTTGAGGTCGTAGAAGTAAATTTTGGTATTTTGAAGCTCTAGGCTGCCAGTGTAGGGCAAAAACAAATCAAAATAAGACCGCCGTCCGCTGACCATGAAGCTCGCTTTCTGCTTCACCAAAGGCCCCTCGACCGTCAAACGGCTGCTGAGCAGGCCTATGCCTCCTTGGGCAGCAAACCGCTCGCTGTTTCCTTCCTTTTGACGCACGTCGAGTACGCTCGACAGCCGTCCGCCGTAGTTGGCGGGCATGCCTCCCTTGTACAGCGTAACGTCTCGGACCGCGTCGGCATTAAAAATGCTAAAAAATCCAAAAAGGTGCGACGAGGAATAGACGGGAGCCTCATCGAGCAAAATCAAGTTTTGGTCTGCGTTGCCCCCACGCACGTTAAAACCGTTGGATGCCTCGCCCACGGTAGTAACCCCCGGCAGAAGGGTAAGGGTGCGCACAATGTCTGTTTCGCCAAGCAGTTGCGGAATTTTCTTTATTTCTTTAGAGCTTAAGGTGCTCACCGACATTTCGGTCGTTTTGACGTTATTGTCGAGCTTGCGCTGCCCCTGCACGGCGACCTCTCCGAGTTCAAACGACTCTTCTTTGAGGCGCACGTTGAGTTTTATCGCCTCACGGCCCGCTTTAATGGATTGCGTGAAGGGCGTATAGCCCAGAATCTGCACCCGAATGGTACCCGCGTCAGCCGGAATAGAGAGGCTGTAAAGGCCGTAGGTATTGGTTAAAATACTTGTTTTTTTGCTAGGGGATTCCCAGGCGACCACTACTCCAGTGAGGACTTCTCCGTTGGAATTGTCTACGACGGTTCCCACAATACTGCGGGTTTGGGCAGCAAGGCCCAGAGGCAGGCAAAGGAGGCAGAGAAGAATTCGATTCACGGGAATAAATTGGGCGTTGGAAGGTCAGCCCCTACAGGGCAAACATTATGCCGTCCTAATCATTGGCCGGTTCTGACAACTTGGCCTGCCATGGCAAGTGCACGGCACGAATGGTGTACTTTCGGGCTCATGCTAGCGAACCTTCGCACACTCTTTATGACACGCAACTTGAAATACACTATCCCTGCGCTGATTTTGGTTGCGGGGGCCGCTTTTGGATTCCAGCGAATTCAAAGCGACAACCCCGAGAAGGAATCCCTGATTTTGCGGCTAGTGACCGAGGCCCTTCAGGGGGTGCACTACCAGCCCCGCCAAATCAATAATGAATTTAGCGAAGACGTGTTCAGCGCCTACCTCGAACTCATTGACGGCGAAAAGCGCTTTTTATACCAATCGGATTACGATTTTTTGGCCAAGAGCCGCCTCCTTCTTGACGATTTCTTGAAGAGCGGAGACTTGAAGTTCTTTGAGGAAAGTACGGCGCTATGGACTAAAAGGCGTGAAGAGGCCCGTCGTCGCTTCACCCGTTTGCTGGCTAAGCCATTGGATTACACTACCATGCGGACTCTTGAGACCGACGCAGAGAAGCGTCATTTTGTCAAAGATTCGGCCGCGATGGACGGTTTTTGGGCGGACTACCTCGCCTCGCGAGTAATGGATCGCCTCTACGACCGCGCTTATGAGAAGAAGGACAGCATCAATTCGGCTTTTTTGCCCGGTCATCCGGCATTTGCTAAAAACGAGTCAGAGGCCCGCCTCAAGGAGTTAGAAATTCACGATGAGTGGTTCGACGGGCTTGAGTCCATGGATCGATCGGACGATTTTGGCTACTTCATCAATGCCTATGCTTCGGCCTTTGACCCGCACAGTCAGTACTTCCCGCCCCAGCAGCAGGAAGCCTTTGAAATCGAAATGACCGGACAGCTCGAAGGCATCGGAGCCCAGCTTCAGCA
>NSIH01000015.1 GCA_002737315.1 Flavobacteriales bacterium | reverse complement strand
GCGCTTTTTCAGCTGCAGCTGGCCTCTGCGCCCCGTCAAGAAATCCAAGAATGGCTTGCCGAGCAGCAAATAAAGCCCTATGCACTGCACCTAGAAGGATCCAAACCCCACCACGAAGTGAACTGGACCGAGGCATGCGCCATGGTCATGGGCTCCGAAGATCGAGGGCTTGATGCGTCGTGGAGCACGATCGATCGAGTAGTGATTCCGATGCGGGGCAAGGTCGACTCTCTCAACGTGAGCGTAGCCGCGGCAGTGGTGCTCTACGAAGGCCTCAGGCAGCGGTCTTAAGGGGCCTGTGGGTTAAAAGAAGGAAGCCCGATCCTAAGACCGGGCCTCACACCAAACCAATGAACCTATTCCGTCAAACTAGTTAACATCCTAGGTTCGTGTCAAAAGTACGTTATAACACAAATTTTTGGCATCTTCATGATATAATTATATCATTTATCCTTAAATAGGCTGGCTTAGGCAAAATTTAGCGCAGGGAGTCGGCCGTTGGGCTCGCTAGGTCTCCCATTTCGCGCGGATCGCCCTGATAAAGTAGGTGTCCTCCGTCTGGACCACCGTCGGGCCCCAATTCAATTAGCCAGTCTGAGGCGGCAATTACGCTCTTATGGTGTTCGATCACTAAAACACTGTGCCCCAAGGCTATAAGGGCGTCAAGGGACTTCAAGAGCTTGTGCACGTCGTTCATGTGCAGGCCGGTAGTCGGCTCGTCAAAGACAAAAAACACAGGGTCTCCCTGCTGTCCGCGAACCAAAAACGAAGCGAGTTTCACCCGCTGTGCCTCTCCGCCTGAGAGCGTGCTCGACGACTGGCCGAGTTGAATGTAATCCAGGCCGACGTCGGCCAAAGGCCGAAGTTTGTCGGTGATGCGCTTTTGCCCATGGGCAGTAAAAAACTCCATCGCCTCATCCACGGTCATCTCCAGTACGTCGCTAATGGACTTACCCTGAAACTCGACCTCGAGCACTGAGGCCATAAAGCGCTTGCCCTGGCACTGCTCACAGGTCAGATGAACGTCAGCCATAAACTGCATTTCTACCGTCACGGTTCCGTCGCCTTGGCAAACCGGGCAGCGCCCTCCTTCGGTATTGAACGAGAAGTGCTTTGCCGCAAAACCTCGCAGTTGCGCAGACTTTTGGGCGGCAAAAAGATTGCGAATGTCGTCGTAGGCCTTGAGGTAGGTCACTGGATTGGACCGCGAAGACTTGCCCATTGGGTTTTGATCGACTACTTCAACACTGTTAAGACGCTGCCAATCTCCAAAGAGGCCGTCGTGGGCTCCCGCTCGCCCGCCGTAATCTCCCAGCAATTTTTGCAAGGCCGGAACTAAAATACCGCGAATCAAGGTGGTTTTGCCCGAACCGCTTACCCCACAGACCACCGTCAGTCGTTCCAGCGGAATTCGCACGCTGACGTTTTTGAGGTTTTGGGCACGCCCCCCCTGAAGCTCAATCCAATAGCGCGCATTGGCGCCCAAGGAGGTCCGCTCCACTTTTTTGCGCCCCGACAAGTAGTCGCCCGTTAGGCTATTGGCCTTGATTAAGCCGCTTCCGGGTCCTGAATAAACCACTTCTCCTCCTAGGCGGCCCGCTCCCGGTCCAATGTCGATCACGGTGTCGGCGGCGAGCATGAAAAGGTCGTCGTGCTCCACAACAATCACTGTGTTTCCCGAGTCGCGCAATGCCTTTAGGACTCCAAGTAAGTCCATTGCATCGCGCGGATGCAGTCCGACCGAAGGCTCGTCTAAAATGTACATAGAGCCCACCAGGGCCGCACTCAAACTTGTGGCCAAATGAATGCGCTGGGATTCCCCGCCGCTGAGGGTATTGGCGGGCCGATTCAGCGTGAGGTAGTGCAGTCCTACTCGCTCGAGAATGCCGAGTCGGTGCCGAAGCTCCTGAAGAAGCCGTTCGCCCACCTTGAGCTCGTAGGCGCTTAACTCGAGCTGGTCAAACCAAATTTTGGCATCGCGCACCGTGAGGTCCAGCACGTCGGCGAGGTTTTTGCCTCCGATTCGCACCGCCAGTGCCTCTTTGCGCAGTCGAGAGCCTCCGCATTCGGGGCAGATCGTCTTGCCGCGGTACCGGGCTTGCAGCACGCGGTACTGAATTTTGTAGCTGCTCTCTTCGACCATCTTAAAGAAGCCGTCAATCCCTGCAAAATGCTTGCAACCCTTCCATAGCATTGCACTGTGCTCGGGGCTGAGCTGCTGCACCGGTCGGTGAATAGGGAAGCCTGCGGCTTCTGCCCCGCGAAGTAGGCGCTCCTTCCATTCCCCCAGTTTTTCGCCCCGCCAAGGAGCCACGGCGTCCTCAAACACGCTGAGCCCCGGATTGGGAATAACCAGTTCGCGCTCAATTCCCAGCACGGAACCAAAACCTTCGCAGGTGGGGCAGGCACCTTGGGGCGTATTGAAGGAGAAAAGTCCTGGTGTGGGATCCTCAAAGCGCAGACCTTCGGCTTCAAATCGGTTGGAGAAGTCCTGAACCTGGTCTTCGCTGCGAATTCTGCAGGTCCCCTGACCTTCAAAAAAAGCGGTCTGTATGGAATCCGCTGCGCGCGCATCCCAGTCTTCGTCGCGCTGTCCGGTTGGAACACGGTCCACAATTAGTTCTACGCCCAAAGCATCAGGGTCTTCGTCGAGCCGCAGAACACCTTGACTTGGGGTCCATACCCGAGCATAACCCTGGCTGCTCAAAAGGTCCCAAAAGGCTTTTGGTTGGCGGTCTGCCATGTCAAGCGGAGCAGTAACCAAGGCGAATCCCCCTTCCGGCAGCGCCTCAAGTGCTAGGAGGACGTCTGATATGCTGTGCCTTTTTACTTCAGCACCGCTTGGTGCATAGGTGCGTCCGACGCGTGCAAAAAGTAGTTTGAGGTAGTCTTGAACCTCCGTAGCCGTGGCAACAGTGGAGCGCGGATTGCGCGTACTCACTTTTTGCTCGATGGCAATGGCTGGGGCTAAACCCTTTATGTCGTCGACCTCAGGCTTTTCTAGTTTGCCCAAAAACTGCCTCGCATAGGCCGAGAGTGACTCCACATAGCGCCGCTGTCCCTCGGCATAAAGGGTGTCAAAGGCTAGCGAGGACTTACCCGAACCGCTAACACCCGTAACCACCACTAAATGGCCGTGCGGGAACGCAACGTGAATGTTCTTTAGGTTGTGTACTCGCGCCCCTTCAACGCGGACTTCTAGATCTTCCATGGCCAAGAGGCAAATTTACCTTCGAGTCTCGCGAGAAAAAACATATTTTTGGTATGGATTTTGAAATCATCTCAAAACCAACCTGTTTAAAAACTAATACTGCCTATCGATCTACAGCTACGCCATTTGATTTAATAACAACTAGCTATGCTGTACTCCAAGATCGAGGATGCTGTGCTCATTTCGAGCTACACCTCCGGTGACGAACGCGCCTTTGAAACCCTACTAAATCGCCACGGCGACGCAGTGTTTCGCACCATATTTATCAAGGTCAAAGACCGCGACCGAACCGACGATATTTATCAGGATGTCTGGATCAAGTTCATTAACTCGGTAAAGAGCGGTGACTACGCCGAGTCGGGAAAGTTTGCAGCCTGGATCCACCGGGTGGCACGCAATGCCACCATGGACCACTTTAGAAAGCAGCAACGCTCTCCGGTTACTCATTGCGAGCGCATCGAGACCGCCACTTCGGGGCGGGCCGACGAGTCCCTGAATGCGGAGGAGCTGGCCGTGGCTACTCAGCTGCTGCTCGAGGCGCAGGAAGCGGTCAAACGGCTTCCGCCCAATCAACAACTCGTTCTCGAGCTGCGAATCAAGGCCGGCATGAGCTTCAAGGAGATTGCCGAAGAGACCGGAGTAGGAATTAACACCGCTCTTGGTCGCTACCGGTATGCCCTGTCCAATTTGAGACGAATGCTCCGCGTAGAAATACCAAATTGAGTCGCTAGGCGTTAGGGTGGTAGCTCTATCAAAAAGCTGCCTATGACCCAACCTACTCCGCCCTCTAAATCTTCAGAATTCCAGGGTCCTGGAGAGTCAACAAACCGCAAGCTTCGTGCTTACTCCAAGGCTTGCTTTGGCCTAAAAGGTCCTAAAAGCTGGCCGGCCATGGTTTGCGTGGCCAGTTTAAACTAATTGCTCAAGCAATACTGCACAAAAAGCGCAGGCGGGCCAGACGCATTTCTAGTTCGCCGTACTCCGCGTTAAAGTGGAGCACCGCTTGGTCGAGCGCGCCGTCTTCGCTGTCTTGGGCGAAGTAGTCGCTGATTTCGTCCAAAGAATCTTCGTCCAAAAAATCTTCGATTAAGTAGTCCAGGCGGAGTCGGGTTCCGCTGCGAACGATGTTTTCCATCTCCTGCAGAATCTCGTCCTTGCTGACCTGTTTGCTGCGCGCTATCTCTTCGAGGCCGAGCTTGCGGTCAATGGATTGAATGATAAAGAGTTTAAGGTTACCTTTTTGCCCCGCACTGCGAATTGCAAAATCACCCGGCCGTTCGATTTCATGCTCCTCCACGTGCAGCTTAATCCGGTTCGCTAGCTCCAATCCAAACCGCTTTGCCTTGGCTTCGCCCACCCCCGGAATGGTTTTGAGTTCCTCAAGCGTGATCGGGTACGAAGTAGCCATTTCTTGCAGGGAAGCCTCTGAAAACAGCGCATAGGGCGGAATATTCCGAGTACGGGCCATTTTGCGGTTGAGGTCTTTGAGTAGGTCATAGAGCGCCGAATCCAGTGCTGCGCTTTGGCGAAGGCCACCGCCTGACGCTCCGGCTTCGTCGTCGTCATTAAAGGCGCGAAAGGGTAGGGCGGTAAAGCTGCCTCGCTGCGAAGACCATTTCTGGCCGGCAGGGCTTACCGACAGGATTCCGTATCGTTCCAGATCTTTTTGCAGGAGCCCAGCCAGCATCATTTGACGAATTAAGTCGTCCCAGTAGGCGGCAGCTCGGCTGCTTCCCTTCCCCCAGGTTGCCATACTGCGGGCTCCTAGGGTTTTAAGGAGCGAGGTTTCGATGCCAATAAGCGTATTGACTACCTGCAGTGCACGAAACTGTCCTCCGCTTAGCGCTAGGGTATCTACAATAAGGTGAGCCTGTTCGCTCGCATCAATTCCAGCCTCAGGATTCTGGCAGTTGTCGCAGTTGCCGCAATTGGCTTGGGCATAATCTTCGCCAAAATAATGAAGGAGAAACTTTCGACGGCAGCTCGAGGTAATTGCATAGGCACGGGCGTCGAGCAGCAATTGCCGCCCAATCTCTTGCTCCGCAACGGGTTTTCGCGCCAGGAATTTATCCATTTTATCCAAGTCCTTCTCGGCATAGAAGGTCACGCATCGGCCCTCGCCGCCGTCGCGCCCTGCCCGCCCGGTCTCCTGGTAGTATCCCTCAAGGCTCCGGGGCATATCATGGTGCACGACCATGCGCACGTCGGGTTTGTCGATGCCCATTCCAAAGGCGACCGTAGCCACAATAATGTCAACCTCTTCGTTAAGAAAGGCGTCCTGGTGTCGAATGCGGGAATTTGCGTCGAGTCCGGCATGGTAGGGCAGCGCCGACAGCCCATTGAGCTGGAGCACCTGAGCAAGCTCCTCGACTTTTTGACGGCTCAAGCAGTAAATAATGGCCGAGCGACCGGTATAGTTTCGCAGCAGCTTGACCACATCACGCTCCACATTCGCCGTCTTGGCCTCTACCTCATAGGTCAGGTTGGCGCGGTTAAAACTGGTCATGAAGGTTTTGGCCTTGGGAATTTCTAAAGTCTTTAAAATGTCAGACATTACTTTTTGCGTGGCCGTAGCCGTCAAGGCGAGAATCGGCCGGCGGCCAATGGCATTGATCGCCTGCCGCAGCATGCGGTACTCTGGCCTAAAATCATGCCCCCATTCCGAAATGCAGTGCGCCTCATCAATGGCATAAAACGAGACCGAGAGTTCGCTCAAAAATTCAATATTCTCCGTCTTATTTAGGGACTCCGGCGCCATGTAAAGGAGTTTGGTATTGCCTTCGCTCAAATCCTGGCGGACAACGACCATCTCGCGCTTGGTCAGCGAAGAATTCCACACGTGGGTAATTCCATCAGACTCCGCAAAGCTCCTCAAGGCATCCACCTGATTTTTCATTAGTGCAATCAAGGGCGAGATCACTATGGCCACCCCGTCCATCTCAAGGGCCGGAAGCTGATAGCACAGCGACTTACCTCCCCCGGTGGGCATCATGACAAAGGCGTCTTGCCCCTGCATTACGGCAGCTACGATCTCGCTTTGCTGACCCCTAAAGTCGTCAAAACCAAAGAATGATTTGAGCAGGTCCCGGCTCTTTGTCGATGCGGTCAAGGCCATTAATTCTATTTGAATCCGCGCAAATGCGCATAAACTTGAAGGTACGACCAAACTTACCTTTACCGCATGTCAGAGAGAGGAAGCATGCCTTTTTTGGCCCACTTGGCGGCCCTACGAACCCACCTGATGCGTGCCTCGGCCTACATCTTGGGCGGAGCCATAGTCGCTTTTGTGGCAAAATCCTGGGTTTTTGACGAGCTTTTGCTTGCGCCCCAGCGCCCGAACTTTATCACCTATCAGTGGTTTTGCGCCCTGGGCCAACGCTTTGAAATGCCCTCACTATGCTTTGGTGGCTTCAAGCTTGATCTGCTTAATACCCAACTCGCGGGCCAATTCAGCCTGCACGTGTGGATTTCGCTCATCGCCGGGTTAATCCTCGCTTTTCCCTTGGTGCTCTTTGAGCTGTGGCGCTTCATCGCGCCCGGACTATCGCTCAAGGAACGCAAGAACGCCAGCATTTTTGTGGGTTCCGCCTCGATACTCTTTTTTGCGGGAGCGCTTTTTGGATACTACCTCATTGTGCCCCTAAGCCTGCAGTTTTTGACCACCTATACCGTGAGCGGCGAGGTGCAAAACCTTTTTGAAATGGCGTCCTACTTGTCCACGGTGAGCAGCATTGTGGTAGCCAGTGGTTTGCTCTTTGAGCTGCCCGTGGCGGTTTACCTCTTGTCGCGGCTGGGCCTTGCCACGCCCCAGGGGATGCGCACCTACCGCCGGCATTCATGGGTCGGAATCCTTGCGGTGGCAGCCGTGATTACGCCGCCTGACGTGTTCAGCCAGATCCTCGTTTCGGTTCCCATCGCCTTGCTTTATGAGCTGAGCATCGGTTTAAGCATCCTTGCGCAATCTCAGCGCGAATCAAACGTTAACTAAGTAACAGAATGAAGCTTGAAGCCCACAACCTTGTCAAGACCTACCGCGGACGGGCCGTGTTAAACGGCGCATCCTTTTATGTGGCCCAGGGCGAAATCGTGGGTCTTCTTGGGCCCAATGGAGCAGGCAAGACCACGTCGTTTTACAGTGTGGTTGGAATGGTTCGCCCCGACCAAGGCAGGGTGGAACTCGATGGCAAAGACATCACCGGCCTGCCTATGTTTCGGCGTGCCCAGTTGGGTGTAGGCTACCTCAGTCAAGAGGCATCGATCTTTCGCAAACTCAGCGTAGAGAATAACATTGCCGCAGTGCTGGAGTGGCGCGGATTTTCTCGCCAGGAGGTCAAGTCTCGAACCGAGGAGTTGCTCCAGGAGTTTGGCCTAACCAAGGTTCGCAGCAACCGAGGCGACCTGCTCTCTGGCGGCGAGCGCAGGCGCACCGAGATTGCTCGGTGCCTGGCCTCCGACCCCAAGTTTATTTTGCTCGACGAGCCCTTTGCGGGCGTCGACCCCATCGCCGTAGAAGACATTCAAGCCATCGTGGCCCGCCTCGCCGACGAGCGTGGAATCGGGGTTCTCATCACCGACCACAACGTGCACGAAACCTTGGCCATCACCGACCGTACTTATTTGATGTTTGAAGGGTCAATCATAAAGAGCGGAACCGCCGAAGAACTTGCGTCCGACGAAGTCGTGCGCCGGGTTTACCTCGGCCAGAACTTTAGTCTTCGCCGAAGTGGGCGGCTCTCCGAAGGCGGTCGTTAATTGCCCGCCCAAGGCCTTCTTCGGGCGCCAATTCAATCCATAGTTCCCGCGCTTCAGACGCGGCAAAGCCCCGTAGTTCATCAAACAGCCGCTGCGCGGCCTCGGCGGAGCTTCCGCTCGTGGTAAGCGCCCTGGCCATGCCTTCAACGGGCATCCAGGGTAGGGATTGAATTTCTTTGCCCTGTTCGCCCGACCAAGCAAAACCCTGCGGTACAAGCCTAAGCGGCTTGCCAGGAGCATAATGGGCCTGAAGCATTCCCGGTGCGGACGGAGTACTCGACGAGTTTCTGACCTCAGGCAGGTATCCCAAAATGCCGCTAAGCTGCTCCAGGGTAATGCCTCCAAGCCTCAGTACCACCGCAGTATCATTCGGCCAGGCTACAATGGTTGATTCCAGCCCAACTTCGCAGGGTCCGCCGTCTAGAATGTAGTCCACCCGGTCGCCCAACTGGTCTGCGACGTGCTCTGCGGTGGTGGGCGAAACAAAGCCAAAGGGGTTTGCGCTCGGCGCGGCAGCAGGTACTCCTGCAAGGGTCAAAAGCTCTCGGGCGAGCCTTAACTGCGGTATGCGCACCGCCACATGGTCCAGCCCCGAAGTAACAAGGTCGGGCACCTCTGGCCGCTTGGGCAGTACGTAGGTAATCGGGGCAGGGCCGAGCGCCTTCCAGAGCAAATGGGCTTCTGGGTGTATCGAAGCGGCCACTCGATCGACCTCATTCCAGTCGGGCAGGTGCACAATTAAAGGGTCAAAGTGCGGACGGTTTTTGGCTTCAAAAATCCGCGCAACTGCCGCCACGTCAAAGGCATTTGCGGCAAGGCCATAGACCGTTTCGGTAGGCATGGCGACTAGTCCTCCCGCCTTGAGGACGGAGGCCGCCCGCGCCAGATCCCTACCTAGGTTTTGCATCCGGGTAAAGGTAGCGCCCCTTACTGCCCCAGTTCAATTCGGAGCTGTGCGCCGTCGGTTACATCTACGATTCGGTAGGAGAGGGCACGGTCGTAGCGTTCGCCCCAAATCCGGGCATAGACCACCGCAGTATACTGGTTGCCAGACTGGCTATGGCTGCCTTCTGACCAGTCTATTCCTTTGCTTGCGGCGTTCAGGTCCCGATACCGGTACTCCAAGTAGCCCTGCTTCATTAAAATCCGAGCCACATAGGCCCCTCGACCCTTGTCGTAGCGAAGCTCGTGCTCTGGCCCAGGGGAGTACTGGTTAAAATCACCTTCAATGGCCATGCGTCGACCGCCCCAGGACTCGCTGTCTTTTAGTTCAAGGTCCATCAGTATATAGTCCGCTTGGGTGTGGCTGTCGCCCCGCAGGCTGCGCGGAACAAAGTTTCCTCGGGAATCTTCTTGACGCAGGTAGACGCCCAGTCCGGCGGGCAGGTCCTGACGCACAAAGGCAATCCATTGATCGGCCAACTCATAGCGTTCGATGCGAAGGGAGGGAGCCGGCAGGGCCTTGGTATCGGCAAACCTAAATATGTTCCCCGCTAAGAAGGCATTTTCGCCGTTGTTGTAGTCAAAATCCAGCTTTCCTCCCTGGGCAAAGCGGGGCGGAAGCAGCCTAAAGCTGTTCCAATCGCGGTTCTGCAGTATTCCGACTCTTAGGTCGCTAAAGGGGTTGGTCGTTTGGCTGGCATCCCAGGGGAACCAAGCATCAATCTCGTGGTATCGAGCGGACCATTGTGCTGCGGCAGGCCTTCTCACGGCAATTTGCAGGTCGCTAACTTGCTCAGCAAAGACAACCGGGAGCCGGAGCAGCAGGTGGTCGTCTGCATAAACCTCCAGGTAGTAGTTGCCCGACAGGTTGGGCATGCTGCTCTCTTCGGGCAGCTGCATTTGATAGTGGCTGTAGCCCTGGTAGGTGTTGAACGACAGGCTGCCTTCGGGAATTTGACCTTCCCAAAATCCACTGAGGTATTCTGATGCGAGGATTGGCGAGGGCTTCCAGCTCCGGTCGCAGTGCACCCAAGTGTATTTTAAGGGCAGCACTGATTGGCTAAAATCGTCAAACCGAAGCTGCAATGATTGTTGCTGCCCAAGACGCACAACCGGCGGAGCATCACTGCGCTCAACCGGGTGCCACAGCACGCTGTGTATAAGGCTATCTTTTTTTGATTCAGGCAGTTGTGCCATCGCCGGGAGCCAGAGCAACCCTAAGCACCAGGTAGCAGCAGCACAACCCCAAATTCTCATGGATTAAAGATGATAAAAATGCGCCAATAAACATTGGGACTTTGTACCTTTGTCGCGAAATTTTTTTCTGCCGATATGCCTAATTTTCACAATGTTCGCAAAGGCCTAGACCTCCCGCTCTTAGGGGCTCCCGCAGCAACTGTTGATGGCAACCTTCGGTCTTCGGTTTACGCAGTTCTCCCCAGCGACTTTCACGGACTTGTTCCCAAATTGGTGGTAAAAGAGGGCGATCGAGTTCTCGCAGGAAGCATTCTCTTTCACGACAAGGCAGATGCCCGTATCAAAATTGCCTCGCCGGTAAGCGGTGAAGTTGCGCGCATTGAGCGTGGCGACAAGCGCAAAATCCTTGCGGTTGTGATTCTTGCCGACGCTCAGACCAAATACTCCAGCCAGCCTTCGGGCATGCCAGCCAACCGCGAAGATGCCATTCATTGGCTCTGTGAGTCTGGCGCATGGCCCCTCATCGAATCGCGTCCCTACGGCCGCATCGCCAGTCCTGATGCCAAGCCCAAGGCGGTATTCATCAATGCGATAGCCACGGAGCCCTTGGCGGTTTCTCCTGCCCTGGCGCTAGCCGGGCGCGAGCAAGACTTTGCCAAAGGCCTTGAGGTGATGAGCCTCATGAGCGACCGGTTAGTCCTATCGATATCAGCCTCTGAAGCTTCGCCTGCGCTTACTAATGCAAGTGGAGTAGAGCTACACCGCTTCGCCGGTCCGCATCCAGCCGGAACCACCAGCGTCCACATTAACCGAATTAGTCCGCTTAACAAAGGAGAAGTGGTTTGGACCATGGCCTACCAAGATGTTGCAGTCCTCGGCCACCTTGCGCTAACGGGCAATTTTAAGCTCGAGCGCACGGTATCCCTTTGCGGTACCGGAATCCTAAAGCCTCGATGCATTACTGCAACCCCTGGAGCCAGCCTTGAGGTGTTCTTAGACAGCGAACTTAAGCCGGGCAACTTCCGCGTAATTTCTGGGAGCGTACTGACGGGCGCCAACGTGGGCAAGAAGGGTTATTTGACCTACTATTCAAGCCAAGTCACGGCTATTCCAGAAGGCGAAGGCACCGATTTTTTTGGCTGGGTTATCCCGAGCGCGAGCAAGTGGTCGATCAGCCGCACCCTCTTCAGCTGGCTAAGTCCGAGCAAAAAGTTTGACTTGAACACCAAGCAGCACGGCGAAGACCGCGCCTTCGTAGTGACGGGTTTGTACGACAAAGTTTTCCCGTTTGACGTGCTCCCAATGCCCCTGATTAAGGCGATGTGGGCAAAAGACCTGGACCAAATGGAGCAGCTTGGGGCCTACGAAGTGGTTCCTGAGGACTTTGCCCTCTGCGAAGTGGTCTGCCCGTCTAAACAAGAACTGCAAAAAATGGCTTATGAAGCCATAGACCTTCTACAAAAAGAAATGAATTGATTTGCGCGCAATGAAGATTTTTCAAAATTTATTTGACTCTACCCGCCCTGTGGTTACTACAGGCAAGCTAAAGGGCCTTTACCCGCTGCACAACGCACTCGAGACGATGTTCTTTGTGCCAAACCACAATACCCACAGCGGTGCGCACGTGCGCGACGCGGTAGACATGAAGCGGACCATGATTGCGGTCATCTTTGCCCTGGTTCCTGCGCTCCTCTTTGGAATGTTTAATGCCGGATACCAGCACTACAAGGCCTTTGGCCTGCTTGCAGAGGGCAGTCTTCTCAGTCAGTTTTTCACGATTCAAAACTTTATGTTTGGAGCCATTCGCATCGTTCCGATGATTGCGGTGACCTACATCGCGGGCCTTGCCATTGAGATTTACTTTGCCTACCGCAACAAGCACGCGGTCAACGAGGGTTTCTTGGTTTCGGGAATTTTGATTCCCTTAATCATGCCTATTGACATTCCCCTTTGGATGGTGGCAATCTCTACTGCATTCTCGGTTCTTTTTGTGAAAGAAGTATTTGGCGGAACCGGCATGAATATCCTTAATCCCGCGCTCACTGCTAGGGTGTTCGCCTTTTTTGCCTACCCTACCTACATGTCGGGCGACAAAATTTGGATCAATACTTCCCCCGAGGCAGGGGCTCAAGTAGTCGACGGCTACTCCGGTGCAACCGCCCTCGGTCAGCTTGCCTCCACAGGTCAGACCTCGTATTCTTCCATGGATGCATTTTGGGGTTTTGTTCCTGGCTCCATTGGCGAAACCAGCACCTTTGCCATTTTATTGGGGGCCGCCTTTTTGATTTACACCGGAGTAGGCAGTTGGAAGATCATGCTTTCTGCTGTGGTCGGAGGTTTGTGTATGGGTTTGATTTTCAATTCTTCTGCACACCTTCTCGACCCAGGGGCCATGCGGAGCTACATGGAGCTTTCATTCTATAAGCACCTCATGTATGGAGGTTTTGCCTTCGGCGTGGTATTTATGGCCACTGACCCGGTGTCGGCAGCGCATACCGAGCGAGGCAAATGGATTTATGGATTTTTAGTGGGACTAATGGCAATTTTAATTCGGGTGTTCAACCCGGCTTATCCTGAGGGCATAATGCTTGCAATACTTCTTATGAATGTTTTTGCCCCCTTGGTTGACCATTATGTAGTTCAAGGTAATATTTCTAAACGCCTCAAACGTACAAAACTCCAGCACGCATGAATGTAAACAGTAATTCCTATACCTACGTTTTTTCGGTAGTAATGGTCGTTGTAGTGGCTGTGATGCTCTCTGTGGCCGCATTATCGCTAAAGCCCGCCCAGGATGCAAACATTCAAAAAGAAAAGAAGCAGGAGATTCTGAAATCTCTTGGAATTGAAGTCACACGCGACGAGGCAGAGGCTGTCTTCGAAACCTACATTACCGAGCAATTGGTTCTCAAGGGTGGCAAACCAGAAGCTAATCCAGAGATACCTGCCTTTGACATCAAAATGGCAGACGCAGTATCCAAACCGATGGATGAGCGGGAGGTTCCTCTGTTTATCGCAGAACGGGAAGGCGTAGTATACTATATCATACCGGTAAGGGGTAAGGGACTTTGGGGGCCAATCTGGGGTTACGTATCCATCTTGTCCGACGGTTACACCATAGCAGGGGCAACCTTTGGCCACAAGAGCGAGACTCCTGGGCTCGGGGCAGAAATTTCTCTTCCGATTTTTACCGATCAGTTTCCGGGTAAAAAGCTCGCAGTGAACGGAACATACCAATCTATTTTGGTGCGCAAGGGAGATGCCTCAGGCGACCATCAGGTTGACGGAATTTCGGGTGGAACCATCACGTCGGTTGGCGTTGAGAGCATGCTTAACGACTGCCTTCAGCCCTACATGAGCTATTTACTAGCGCGCAACCCTGCATTGACAGCACCGCTTGCTGCAAATTCTGATCCTTTGATTTCTGTTTTATGAGCCAAGCAACCAAGACTGAGCCTAAAGAGGCTCTATTCTCTAAGAAGAATGTCAAGATTCTAAAGGATCCCTTGAATGAATCCAATCCCGTGACGGTACAGGTTCTGGGTATCTGTTCTTCTCTGGCAATTACCGTGAAGTTGGAGCCTGCCATTGTCATGGGTGTTAGTGTTTTGGTGGTTACTGCCTTTGCAAACCTCATAACTTCTTTGCTCCGCAATCTAATCCCCAATCGGATTCGCATTATCGTGCAGCTGGTAATCGTGGCCGCTTTGGTAATCGTGGTAGATCAGATTTTGAAGGCCTATGTCTACGACGTGAGCAAGCAGCTTTCGGTTTTTGTTGGTTTAATTATAACCAACTGCATCCTGATGGGGCGAATCGAAGCATTTGCTCTTGCCAATACTCCCTGGAAGGCCTTTCTTGATGGAATAGGTAACGGCGCTGGATATGCGGCAGTCTTAATCGTAGTCGCCTTTATACGCGAACTTCTTGGCGCTGGTCAATTGTACGGTTATCAAATAATCCCAGACTCGTGGTACCTCGACAATGGAGGCTGGTACAGCAACAACGGGCTTATGCTCCTCCCACCAATGGCATTAATTGTGCTTGCGGTACTCATTTGGGTACAGCGGGCCAAGTTCCGCCAACTCATTGAGAATTAATCTCTAGTCTTAATATTTACCGATCATGGAACTAGTAAATTTATTCATAAGGAGCATATTCATTGAGAATATGATTTTCGCATTCTTCTTGGGAATGTGTTCCTACCTCGCGGTTTCTAAAACCGTCAAGACAGCATTGGGTTTGGGTATTGCAGTGACCTTTACCTTATTGGTTACGGTTCCTGTAAACTTCTTGGTGGATACCAAACTGCTTCAACCGGGGGCTTTAGCTTGGTTGGATCCGAGTTTGGCCGGCTACGACTTAAGCTTTTTGAGCTTTATTATTTTTATTGCGGTTGTGGCGGCCATTGTGCAGCTGCTCGAGATGATTATTGAGCGGTTCTCGCCAAGCCTTTACAATGCCTTGGGCATCTTTTTGCCTCTGATCGCAGTGAACTGCAGCATCTTGGGAGCTGCCCTTTTTGTGCAAGAACGCGCCTACAAGACGCTTTCCGAAGCCACGGTGTTTGCGGTTGGCTCCGGCGTGGGTTGGGCCCTTGCCATTGTGGCACTGGCGGCCATTCGCGAACGCCTAAAGTATAGCCATATTCCTGCTCCACTGCGGGGCTTAGGAATAACCTTCATCATCACCGGATTGATGGGAATGGCCTTTATGAGTTTTATGGGTATTAAAATCTAAGTTTCACTAATGTTTACATCAACAATTCTTTGGAGCGTTTTCATTTTTACCCTGGTAACCATTCTTTTGGTTACGATCCTTCTTCAGGCAAAAGCACGATTAGCTCCTTCTGGGCCCGTCAAACTGGACATTAACGGCGACACCTTTGAGGTAGAGTCGGGCAATACCTTGCTCACTACCCTGGGCAACCGCAAGGTGTTTTTGCCTTCGGCATGCGGCGGCGGCGGAACCTGCGGTATGTGCAAGTGCCAGGTCTTTGAGGGCGGCGGTGAAATTCTGCCTACCGAAACGGGATTCTTCAATCGCAAGCAAATTGCAGACGATTGGCGCTTGGGCTGCCAGGTAAAAGTCAAGAACAATATGAAGATTAAGGTGCCCGAAGAGATCTTTGGCATCAAAAAGTGGGAATGTGAGGTAGTTTCTAACTACAACGTGGCTTCCTTTATCAAGGAGTTTGTAGTAAAGCTTCCCGACGGCGAGAACCTAGATTTCTTGGCGGGTGGCTACATCCAAATTGACGTGCCCGCAGTGGAGGTTGATTACAAGAATTTTGACATTACAGCGCACCCGAGTTTGGGCAAGAAGCCCGACGAGTTTCAATCGGAGTGGGATAAGTTCAAGCTTTGGGATCTCAAGATGAAGAATCCAGAAATGCTATTCAGGGCCTACTCCATGGCCAACCACCCCGCAGAAGGAAACATGGTCATTCTCAACATCCGGGTTGCTACGCCACCTTGGGACCGCGCCAAAAACGGATGGATGAACGTCAACCCCGGGGTTTGCTCTTCCTATATTTTCAACCTCAAGCCTGGAGACAAGGTGATGGTTTCGGGTCCCTACGGAGATTTCCACATCAAAGACAATGATTCTGAGATGATTTACATCGGAGGAGGTGCGGGCATGGCCCCCATGCGTTCACACCTGTTCCACCTCTTCCATACGCTAAAGACGGGCCGTCAGGTATCGTTTTGGTACGGAGGCCGTTCGCGCCGCGAGTTGTTTTACGTGGACGACTTTCGCCAGATCGAGGAGGAGTTCCCCAACTTTAAGTTTCACTTAGTGCTTTCTGAGCCCCAGGCAGACGACAATTGGACCCCTAAGACGAGCATGGAAAGCAGTGGAGATGGATTCGTTGGTTTTGTGCACCAAGCACTGATCGATAACTACCTTTCGGCTCATGAAGCGCCTGAAGACATTGAATTTTATTTCTGCGGACCACCCATGATGAACGCGGCCGTCCTGAAGATGGTCGACGACTACGGAGTCCCTCCCGAAAACGTTGCCTTTGATGATTTTGGTGGTTAAGTCTGCCATAAGGGGCGCCATGTGGCGCCCTTTTTTGATTTTAGTGGCCGTCGGCATGATGGCTTCTTGCGGAACCTCCACCCAGGAATTTGTGGTAGAGGGCGAAGCGCAGGGTAGCACTTTTGTGGTTAGGGCCTACGGTGATTCGCTCCGTGTTTCTGAGGAGGATGTTGCCCGTTGGCTTCAGGAATACAACTCGGCCGTCTCGGTCTGGGATCCCTCTTCGGAGCTTAGTCGTTTAAATCGTGGTGAGGTACTCACGCCCTCCGCCATTCTTGCGGATTTGCTGCTCATTACCGGAGTTCTTCGCGAGGCGACCGACTCCATTGTGGAACCTTCTCTGGAGCCCATTTTACAGGCTTGGGGTTTCACGGCCGGGGGGAGCCAGTTGCTACCCAGTGGCGAAGGCCCTTCGCGCGACTCCGTGCTGGTTGACTCCCTAATGCTCTGGGTCAGATGGACCCCAATCGCTCCGGTCATGGGCCCCCTGACCCTAGTTCGTCCGATCAATGTCAATGCCTTCGCCCAAGGTCATTCGGTGGATTTACTGCTTGATTCCCTTCGCACTCGCGGCGCCAGTGCTGCATTTGTAGAAATAGGGGGTGAGGTCCGCGCCTTTGGACAAAAATCCGATGACAAGTCCTTCACGGTAGGTATAGAGAAACCCCTAACTTCCGGGGACCGGAGCCTCCAGCTCACGGTTAAGCTGGACGACCGTGCCTTGGCTACGTCAGGGAACTACCGCAAGTTTCAGGTTGATTCTGCAACGGGTCACAAGTACGGGCACAGCATAGACCCACGAACCGGTTGGCCTGCGCCCACCGACATGCTCAGTGCTACCCTAATTGGGCCAACATGCGCCGAGGCCGATGCCTATGCGACAATGGCTATGGTTATTGGAATGCAAGGTACTAAGCAGTGGCTCGCAGGGCATCCGGAGTGGGATGCGATTCTTATCTACAGCGACCCTAAGGGCGGCGTGAAGATTTACAATTCCCTAAAGTAGTTTAGTCTTTGGCGCACTGCTCGCTCGGCTCCTTGCCGCAGTACGAGCAATTTTCGCCGTTCTGATTGAGAAAGGGACTCTGCGAAGCGCAGGTTCCTGCGAATTTCCCATCTTTTTTGCCCCAAATCTTAATGGCAATGCCGAGCATTCCGATTCCGAGCATAACTGCGGCGATGAGGGAGAGTTTTAGTAGTGCCATAGGGAGGGACAAAGATACCCATTAGCTCGTCAGACTTCGCAAGGGTGTCAGGTTAAAGTCCTTCAAAAACTCATTCAATGAGGTTGACCTCCATTTCAAGGGCAATCTGGAACGTTGCAAGCACGTCGGCCTGAACCTGTCGCGCCACAGCCAGGAGCTCTGCGGCACTAGCACCGCCGTAGTTCACGAGCACCAGGGCCTGCTTGGCATGCATTCCTGCATTGCCCAGCCGTCGTCCCTTCCATCCGGCTTGCTCAATGAGCCAGCCTGCAGCCAGCTTGGCGCGTCCGTCGGCTTGGGGGTACTGCGCTAAATTGGGGTATTTTTGAGCCAATTCTGCGGCTTTTTGGGCGTCCACAGTGGGATTTTTAAAGAAGGACCCCGAATTACCCAATTCGGCGGGGTTGGGCAACTTGCTTCGGCGAATCGACATCACCGCATCTGCGATGCTTCGCAGCCCAGCCTCAGTGCCCCTCAGGGCCAGTTCTTCGGCCACCGAACCGTAGTGGGTTAACAGGGTATGGTCGCGGCTGCTGAGCATGAACTGAACCGAGAGAATCACTCCCTGGTCCTTGAGTCGGCCTTTAAAGAGGCTGTCGCGGTAGCCGAATTCACACTGAGCATTGGAGAACTCTTCAATTTCGCCATCTGCCCAACGCATCCAGCGCAGGGAGTGCAGGCTGTCTTTGGTCTCCACGCCGTAGGCCCCTATGTTTTGAATCGGGGCCGTGCCCACGAGTCCGGGAATCAAAGACAGGTTTTGAAGGCCTCCCCAGCCCTGATCTACCGTCCACTGCACGAAGTCCTGCCAGTTTTCGCCAGCGGCAGCCTCGACGATAACAAAACCATCGCCCTCTTCGACCAGGCGTCGTCCGGTCCAGGCCACACGAGCCACGGATCCCTTGATGTCGCCGGCGATCAGCATGTTGGATCCTCCGCCCAAGAGAAGGCTGTGCTGGCCGTAGCCTTCGGGGTCGTCGAGGTATTCGAGCAGGTGCAGCTCCGACTCCAAATGGTAGAGGCGTTCCGCACGAACGTCAAGTCCGAAGCTGTTGTAGGGCTTCAGTGAAGCGTTCTGTTCTGCTACCATGCCCTATAGAGTTCGACCCGGGTAGGAGGCAAGACCTTTCTCGAGCAAGTCCATCGCACGCTCTAAATCAGACTGCTTAAGCACGTAAGCCAGGCGCACCTGGCGTTTGCCCAGGGACCGATCGGCATAAAAACCGGCGGCAGGAGCCATCATAATCGTCTCGCCATTATGCGTAAAATCCTCAATCATCCAGCGGCAAAATGCGTCGGCGTCGTCTACGGGGAGCTCGGCTACCGCATAAAATGCACCCCGGGGTTTGGGACAAAAAACGCCGCTCATGGCGTTGAGCCTAAGGACCAGCGTATCGCGCCGGGCAGTATACTCGGCATTGACCTCTTTGAAGTAGCTCGCGGGTGTCGCTAAGGCCGCCTCTGCCGCAATCTGCTCGTAGGTGGGCGGAGACAGCCGTGCTTGAGCAAACTTTAGTGCCGTGCCCATCAGGTCGGAATTTTTGCTAACCATGCATCCAATTCTGGCCCCACACATGCTGTACCTCTTAGAAACACTGTCAATTAGAATCGCATGCTGTTCGAGCCCTGCCAAAGACATGACCGAGATCGCCTCTGCCCCGTCGTAGACAAACTCGCGGTAGACCTCGTCGGCAAGTACAAACAAATCGTGCTTAAGAGCCATATCGCGCAGGGCTTCGAGCTCGTCGCGTCGGTACACATAGCCGGTCGGATTCCCCGGATTGCAGACCAATACGGCCTTGGTCCGCGCCGTAATCCGCGCTTCAAGATCGGCAATAGGAGGAAGGGCAAAGCCCGACTGAATGCTGCTCGGTACCGATACCACCTTGGCGCCCAAAGCTTGGGCAAAACCAAAATAGTTGGCATAATAGGGCTCGGGAATAAGTACCTCGTCGCCCGGGTCAAGAATGCAGCCCATGGCAAAAGACAGGGCCTCAGAGCCTCCGGTGGTGACCAGCACATCCTGCGCCTCAACAGGGAGTCCGATGCCCCGGTAGTACTTGGCAAGACCCTCGCGGTAGCTCGCAAAACCGGCTGAAGGACTGTACTCAAGCACCCTCAGGTTGCTGTGTTTGACCGCATCAAGAGCCTGGCTTGGGCTGTCGATGTCGGGCTGGCCAATGTTCAGGTAGTAAATCTTGGTTCCGCGCTTGGCTGCAGCCTCGGCAAAGGGGGCGAGCTTGCGAATCGGAGACTCGGGCATGTGCAGCCCACGGGATGAAATCTTTGGCATAGTGAAGGCAAAGGTCAATAAAAAACCCGCAGCGGTAGGCTGCAGGTTAAAAACTTTAGTGGAGCCAGTTACTTGCTGACCTTGGAGGCACCTGCAGTATTGACTGGAGTAGTCGGTTGGGCCGGAACGTCTTCCACATTGCCCTTAATGGTCAACACTTTAGTTGGAGCAGCCGCGTTGCTGGTAACCGTTACGGTCTTTTGGAAGTTCCCGATGCGCTGGGTATCGTACTTAACCTTGATGGACGCCTTCTCGCCAGGAGCGATGGGTGTCTTGGGCCAGATGGGCACCGTGCAGCCGCATGAACCCACGCAGTTGGTAATAATTAGGGGCTCTTTGCCGGTATTCTTGAAGATGAACTCACGCTCTCCGTTGGATGCCTTCTTAATAACACCGTAGTCAATAGTCTCTTGGTTGAATGTGATTTGGGGAGAGTTGGCGTCCTGACCAAAAGCAAACGTAGTGGAGAGTGCAATGGCTGCCGCGGTGAAAATGTACTTCATTGTTGAATTTATTTGTTGTTGTTGACCTTATTGCAGAGGCAAATGTAACCGATGCAACCAAACCTACGCAAAAAAAATGCCACAAGGTTACCTTTGCGCTTCTCATGGAAATTCCCTCGCATTATGCTCCGCGCCAGGTTGAACGACGCTGGTACCAGACTTGGCTCAAAAACAAGGCATTTGCCTCGATTCCCGACCATCGCCCGGCTTATGCAATAGTGATTCCGCCGCCCAATGTGACCGGGGTGCTGCACATGGGGCACATGCTCAACAACACCATTCAAGATGTCTTGGTGCGTCGTGCGCGCATGAGCGGATTCAACGCATGCTGGGTTCCGGGTACGGACCACGCCTCCATTGCCACCGAAGCCAAGGTGGTGCAAAAACTTCGCGCCGAGGGGATTAAAAAGTCCGACCTAAGCCGCGAGGCCTTTTTGGAACACGCCTGGGAATGGACGCACAAGCACGGCGGAATCATCCTCGAGCAGCTCAAGGAACTCGGCGCCAGCTGCGACTGGGACCGCACAGCCTTTACCATGGACGAGGTGCGCAGCCAAAGCGTGTACCACGTGTTTGCCGACCTGCACGCCAAGGGCCATATTTACCGCGGACTCCGCATGGTCCACTGGGACCCCGAGGCCAATACCTCGCTGTCGGACGAAGAGGTTCTCCACAAAGACATCACGGCCACCCTTTACTATGTGAAGTACGAGGTCGTGGAGCGTCCTGGAACTTTTTTGACCGTCGCCACCTCGCGCCCAGAGACCATTATGGGTGACGTGGCCGTTGCGGTTAATCCCAAAGATGCACGCTACGAGGCCCTTCATGGCCTTCATGTGCGGGTTCCGGTCGGCGGTCGCGAAGTGCCCATAATTCTTGACGACTACGTCACTACGGACTTTGGAACCGGCTGCCTCAAGGTGACTCCGGCCCATGACTGGAACGACTACGCCATCGGCCAAAAGCACGGCCTAGAGGTGCTCGACGTGCTCAACGAAGACGGAACCCTCAGCGCCCATGGCCTCGAGTACGCGGGAATGGAGCGCTTTGCCGCCCGCAAGAAGGTGGCCGAAGACCTCTTGGCCAGCGGCCATCTTGCCAAGACCGAAGACTATGCTTCGACGGTCGGAACCAGCGAGCGCACCGGGGCTGTTGTAGAACCGAGGCTGTCGCTGCAGTGGTGGGTGCGCATGCCCGAGCTGGCCAAACCGGCCCTCGACGCGGTTATGTCAGGCGAGATTCAGCTCATTCCCGATAAGTTCAAGAATACCTACCGGCACTGGATGGAGAACGTCAGAGACTGGTGTATTTCGCGCCAGCTTTGGTGGGGGCACCGCATTCCGGCCTACTTCTATGGCCCTGGGGAGCACGATTATGTGGTTGCCTTGAGCGCCGAGGAGGCGCTCGAGAAGGCCCGCGCGGCCAGCGGCCGCGCGGATCTCTCCGCCGCCGACCTTCAGCAAGATCCCGACTGCCTCGATACCTGGTTCTCGAGCTGGCTGTGGCCTTTGAGCGTATTCGACGGAATTCGCCACCCTGAAAACCAAGAAATTCAGTACTACTACCCCACGCAGGACCTGGTTACCGCCCCCGAAATCCTCTTTTTCTGGGTCGCGCGCATGGCCATGGCGGGCTACGAGTACGCAGGTAAGCGCCCCTTTGAGCGCGTCTACCTCACGGGCATCGTGCGCGACAAACTCGGCCGCAAGATGTCAAAATCCTTGGGTAATTCGCCCGATCCGATTGCGCTGATGGATACCTACGGCTCCGACGGCGTGCGCATGGGCATGCTGCTGACCTCACCGGCCGGCAACGACTTGCCGTTTGACGAGTCCCTCTGCGAGCAGGGCCGCAACTTCACCAACAAGGTTTGGAACGCCCTGCGCCTGGTCAAAGGCTGGACTGCGTCCGACGACGCGCCTGCCGACGAGGCCGCCGAGTGGGCGGTGCTTTGGTTCCGGGCCCTGTTCGACGCCGAACTTGCCGAGCTGCAGCGCGACTTTGACCGCTATGCCCTGTCTGAGGCCCTGATGCGCTTGTACAAGCTCACCTGGAACAGCTTCTGCGCCTGGTACCTTGAGCTGGTAAAGCCCGCTTATGGTCAGCCGATTTCGTCGGGCGTCTACCGCGCGACCGTCGGCTTTTTTGAGGAGCTTATGGCGGCCCTGCATCCCTTCATGCCCTTCTTGACCGAAGAAGTGTGGCACCTTCTTTCAGACCGGGCTGAGTGCGACTTCCTCGATTTCGCGGCCTATCCGACTTCGGGCGGAACCGCGTACGATCCCGCTGAGTTTGCGTCGGTCGAGGCCCACGTGGTGGCCCTGCGCACCTTTAGGATCGAGAAAAACATTGCCTTTAAGTTGGCGCTGACGGCCGACGCGGCCCAGAAGCCTGCGGGTTGGCCAGCGATCGCCAAGCTTACCCAAACCCAATGGGGCAGTGCCGAGGGTGGGCTCCCGCTGCGCGCCGGAACCGCCGAACTCCGCGTGCTGGTTCAAGCCGACACCGTCGACGTCGAGGCCGAGCGCTCAAAGGCTCAAAATGAAATCGAGTACTACAGCGGATTCAAGCGCAGCATCGAAGCCAAGCTATCCAACGAAAAGTTTGTTGCCGGAGCCCCATCGGCCGTGGTAGAGGCCGAGCGCAAAAAGCTCGCCGACGCCGAAGTCAAAATCGAGATTGCCCAAAAGCTGCTGGCTGCCCTGGCGAAGTAAGGCACCATGATGCCCCTAAAGAAGTGCAGAGGTTGCAGTGGTCTACTTCGCCATGCGCTGCATCGACACCTCATAGAGGGCAATTCCAAGCGCAACCGATACATTGAGTGAGGCCGTTTCGCCGCTGGTAGGAATCTTAGCGGTGGCGTTGCAGGCCTTCCAAAGGGCCGGAGAAATTCCATTCTCTTCAGAACCCATAATCAAGGCTAGGGGCCCGCGTAGGTCGCAGTCGGCAAGGGTTCCGGTAGCTTTCTCAGAAATGCCTACAATTTTGCATCCACTCATCTCGAGCGAAGTCAAGGTAATGGGCAGCGAGCGCACACGGCAAATGGGCATGTTCAGCAGGGCTCCGGCCGAAGATTTCACGGCGTCGGCGTTCATCGGGGCCGAACCCTCCGAAAGCACAATCGTGTGGGCCCCAAAGCTCTCGCAGGACCGGGCAATGGCGCCTACGTTGCGCACGTCGGTCACGCGGTCGAGCACAATCACCAGCGGGTCAACCCCACGTTCCGCCAATCCTGCCATGACCTCAGACAGGTCAGCATAGGCCACGCTCGACGCCCAGCTTACCACGCCCTGGTGGTTGGCGCGGGTGAAGCGCTGCATACGCTCCATCGGAACAAACTTTACAAAAATTCCCTTCTTCCGGGCCTTGGCCGCAATAGCCATTAGCGCGGGGTTGCGCGATTCCTGCGAAATAAAAACGCGGTCGAGTACCACTTCCGATTCGAGGGCTTCTTCAATCGGGCGAATCCCGTAAATCAGTTGGTCGTCTAGTTGCTCGCTCATAGGTTTTCGGTTTTGTCTTCTTCTGACTCGCCCTGTAGGGCTCGGTCTAAGAGCGAAGGATGCGTGTTTTTGCTGTTTTTAAGCCCAAGCTGCCGAAGCTGCTCGGCGCGCCGCACAAGGTTGCCCTTGCCCTGGCTGAGTTGCTTCATTGCGTTTTCATAGGTCGAAGACGCCGTATTCATTTGGTTGCCGACCTTGATGAGTTCGTCAGAGAAGCCCACAAACTTGTCGTACAATTCCGACGCCTGACGAATAATCTCCCCAACATTGCGGTTTTGTCGCTCCTGGCGCCACAAAGTACCCACGGTGCGCAGGGTAGTCCAGAGCGTGGTGGTACTCACTAAGGCTATGTTGCGGTCAAAGGCCTCTTGAAATAGCCCAGGCTCCGCCTGCAGCGCAGTGCTGAATGCTCCCTCAATGGGAACAAAGAGCAGTACAAAATCAAGCGAAACGTCGTAGAGGTTTTGGTAGTTCTTGTCGGAGAGTCCGCGAATGTGGCTGCGAAGCGAGGCAATGTGTTCTTTTATGGCAATTGCCTGGTCTTCGGGCGTTTCAGCATTTACAAAGCGCTCATAGGCAATCAGGCTGACCTTGGAGTCAATAATGAGGTGCTTGCCTTCGGGAAGGTTCAGGATCACGTCGGGCTGCAGCCGGCGGCCGTCTGAATCCGTGGTTGACGTTTGCACACTGTACTCCAAGTCTCGCGTCAAACCACTGCGCTCCAGCAACTTTTCGAGCACCATTTCGCCCCAATTGCCCTGGGCCTTGTTGTCGCTCCGAAGGGCCTTGGTTAGGGCATTGGCTTCGTTGCGGAGTTTCTCGGACTGCTCCATCAGGTTGCGCACTTCTGCCTTGAGTTCGCTTCGCTCCTGTACCCCCTGAAGGTGGGTCTTCTCCACGCGCTCGCCAAAAAGATCGAGCTTGGATCGGAACGGGGCGAGCATCACGTCGAGTTCTGCTCGGTTGCCCTGCTTAAGTTGGTCCTGAAGCATTTGCGACTGCTGGCTGAGGGCCTCTTGGGCCACTACCTTGAATTCGTTTTTAAGCTGTTCTCGCTGGGTATCGACCTCGGTCCGCGCGGAATCCATTGCGGCAAGGCGCTCTTGATTGCGGGCCAAGGACAACTCTGCTTCGCGCTGGGACTGCTGGGACGCAACCAAGGCGGACTCCAGCTCGCGCTGCCTTTGAATGGACGCCTCGTACAATGCCTTCAGGCCCGCGTCGGCCTGGTTTATAGACCCAGAACCCCTGCGGACTTGGATCACTAAAAGGGCAGCCAGCAGCAGAAGCGCGGCGGTAAGCATTAGGGTGGTCATCACTGCTCAAAGGTAGGTTGGCTTGCCGACCAATCGGGCGCAGACAGACCCTGACTTTTGAACCAAAGCTCGGTTTTGCTAAAGGGTTTGCTGCCAAAAAATCCGCGGTAGGCCCCAAGCGGAGAGGGGTGGGATGCGGCTAAAACAAGGTGGCCTGGGTTGCTTAAGAATGCAGCGCGTTTTTGCGCCTTCGCTCCCCAAAGCCAAAATACGATGGGGCGTTCTTCGGCATTGAGGGCCTGAAGAATCGAATCCACCAGGCCATTCCATCGTCCGTCGGCATGGCTTCCTGGTTCACCGTTGCGCACCGTCAGTGCAGTATTAAGCAGAAGAATGCCCTGCTGCGCCCAGCCGCTCAGGTCGCCGGACGTTGGCGGCTCCAGCTCAGTATCCGAGCGGAGTTCCTTAAAAATACTACGTAGGGAGGGGGGAGGCTGAACCCCCGTGGGAACCGAAAAGGCCAAGCCATGGGCCTGGCCTTGGCGGTGGTAGGGGTCCTGCCCCAAAACCACAATCCGCACCGATTCAAAGGGGCAGAGCTCGAGCGCATTCCAAAGCTGGTGCGCGGGCGGATGGACTTCTCCCGAACCATACGATGCCTCTACCTGAGGCTTAAGACCACGCCATGCATCCGAGCCATCAAAGGGGCTCAGGGCCAAAAGCCAATCCTCAGGAAGGTCGGGAATGCGAATCACCGTGCAAACTTCGTATTTTTGCTTTTATGCGAGCCCTAAAAACCTTTCTTGCAGCACTTTTTATTGCTGCTTCCCTATCCAGCGCTACGTCCTGTAAGTCTGCAGACCTGTGTCCGACCTTTGTCGGAGACGCGTCCAAGGCAGAACCCTCGGGCCGGGTATGAGTATAGTTCCGGTCGCCAGCCTTGACGACCTCAGCCGCCTCGGTCTTTTTCGGGGTGGAATTCTTGTCTTTAAGCACAGCACCAGCTGCAGCATTTCGACCATGGCCCTTAATCGGGTTCAGAAATGGGCCGCAGAGCATCCTGATTCAGACATTGCCTACCTCGACGTACTTGCAAACCGGTCCCTGAGTCTTGAGCTCGCCGACCAGTGGAGCGTGGTGCACGAGAGTCCGCAGATCCTATGGCGCCGTGCCGACGGACAGGTACTTCACGAGAGCCACATGGGCATTTCTTCGGATTGGTTTAATTCGGTGAACTGATTGGCCTAAGCATGCGTTACATCAACTAATGGAATTTCTACCTCCTAAAGCTACTCCGGTCCGCAAGCCCACTTGGCTGCGAGTCAAATTGCCTACGGGCGACAACTACCGCGCAGTTCGTTCGGTGGTAGACCAGTATAAGCTTCATACTATTTGCGAGTCGGGCCGATGCCCCAACATGGGCGAATGCTGGGGAGAGGGCACAGCCACCTTCATGATTTTAGGCAATATATGCACCCGTTCATGCGGATTTTGCAATGTGGCTACCGGCCGTCCGCTTGCCGTAGATTGGGACGAGCCTGATCGCGTTGCTCGGTCGATTCAGCGAATGAAGATCAAGCATGCCGTGCTAACCAGCGTCGATCGCGACGATTTGCCCGACGGGGGCTCCATCATATGGGCAGAAACCATTCAGGCGGTTCGAAGGCTTTCCGCAGGCACCACTATGGAGACCTTGATTCCGGACTTTCGCGGAATTACTGACCAAATTGACCGTATTGTCGGCGCTGCCCCTGAGGTGGTAAGCCACAATTTAGAAACCGTTCGCCGCCTCACCCGACAGGTTCGCGTGCAGGCTCAGTACGACCGCAGCCTTGGGCTGCTCCGCTACCTTAAGGATCAGGGAGTGAATCGGACCAAAACGGGAATCATGCTGGGTCTCGGCGAAACAGAAAGCGAGCTTCGCCAAACCCTTGAAGACGCTCGTTCAGTGGGCGTTGACGTCGTAACCATGGGTCAGTATTTGCAGCCTTCGCCGAACCACCTGCCCGTTCAGCGCTTTGTGGAGCCCGAGGAATTCGAGCGCCTCGGTGCGTTTGCCAAGACCCTAGGGTTTCGCCATGTAGAGAGCAGCCCGCTCGTTCGTTCATCGTACCACGCCGAAAGGCATGTGCACTAAGACTTTTTTACCTTATTTTTAACACTTGCTTTACCCATCTCTTGAAAATGAAACGCACTCTTAAAATCTCGTTATTGGCTGGTTCGGCGGCCCTTGTTGCTGCAGTAGCCGCTTTTGTTGCCCTGCAAGATGGCCAGCAGCGTCAGTATCAGCCCCGTGAATCAGGCATTAACGCGGCCTATGCGGGCTACAGCGACTACATGCACATGCTCAAGGCTAACCAGGTGACCGGTGAAATTGATCCCAATGCGGTGCAGGCTGCATGGGCGCAGATGCAGCAAATAGCTTCAAAAACAAATACCTTGAACTGGGAGACCAGGGGCCCCGACAACCACGGCGGTCGCACAAGAGCCCTTTTAATTGACCGAAACAACTCCAATATTGTTTACGCTGGCTCTGTCGGTGGTGGACTGTACCGTTCTACCAACGGAGGGGCGAGCTGGACGGCAGTGAGTGATCCGGGAGCTAATCAGTCCGTGGTCAGTCTCTGTCAGGCCGCCAACGGTGATATCTACTACGGTACGGGCGAAATTTGGTTGGGTTACGGCGGTGGAGGATCTACTTCTACTCCCAATTTCGCCGGTCGGGGTGTTTGTAAATCCACGGACGGCGTGAATTTTGTTCAGCTCGCCAGTACGGTACCAGCCAACAATTCCGGAAGTGCTGCATGGACTGTTGTTGCGCGCATGGCGGCACATCCCACCGATGCAAATACCATTTATGCAGCAACCAACAATGGTTTAATGAAGACTACCGATGGCGGAACCACGTGGACTCAATTACTCAGTGGTATGATTACCGACTTTTCAATGTCGGTTTCGGGTAAGCTTTGGGTAAATCAAGCGGGCCGTACCATGAAGTCAACCGACGGCAGCACGTTCACCGAGGCATCAAGTCCTGTTTTATCGGCCACAAGCCTTCCTCGCCGCTCAGGCGGTCGCATTCGCTACACGGTTAGTCCTCAGGACGAGAACTACGTCTATGTGGTTCAGACCAGCGGCAGTCAATTGTCTGGTGTATACCGCTCTACCGACGGAGGAGCTACCTGGGCTCGAATTGCTCAGCGCAGCAACAACTTTGATCCTCTTTGTAACGGAGTAGGCTCTGGTAAATACTGCCAGGGTGAGTGGGACTTGTTTTTGACCGTGAGTTCCAAAGACAAAGACAGAGTTTGGTTGGGCGGCATCACCGTGTGGACCTGGTCTGCCGCAACAGGGTGGGAGCAGGCTTCAACGCTTAATGATTTTGCACAAAATCCGTTCTACCTCCACGCAGACAGCCATGAGTTAGTGGTGGATCCCAATAATCCTGATGTCATTTTTACGTCCAACGATGGCGGGGTATTTAAGTCAAACAACCACGGAGCAAGCTGGTTTGAGCGCAATCTTGGCTACAATACCTACCAATACTTTGGTTTTGGTGTAGGCAAGGATCGTCGCTTGCTTGGCGGTTGCCAAGACAATGGAACGAGCTACTTGGACTACACCAGTGTTAGTCCTCATGGGGTGAAGAAGGTTGCCGGCGGCGACGGCGGACACAGCGACATTTCTTGGCTTGATCCCAAAGTGATGTTCTCGGAGACCCAGAATGGCGACTTCAGCCGTTCCGACGACGAGGGTGAGGGTTGGTCTTCCTTCGAGAGTCCATACATGAATCTTGCCACACAGCAGGGGCTTCAGCTGGCGAGCTGGATGATGCCTTTTGAGCTTTGGGAGACCACGAACGATGCTTTGTCACATGATACCGTCCGCTTCCAGCTTCTCCCAGGTATTCGTTCCATGGGTTTTGGCGACGGGGTCAAGCGTACGTTTAGAGGCAAGATTTCTCACCTTCAGCTTGCCGCTAAGTTTATTCCCAATACCCTGCGTATTAAGGCTGGTCCTTTAAATGCCTCATCGAATGCCAACGGCGTCGTTTCTGGCGACGCAACGGGGATCTTCAATGCGGACTCGGGTTATTTCGACATCACCTTCACCTCTCCTCCGATCGCAGAGGTTATTTTGACCTGCAACGTTTACCTGCCAGCAGGTTCAAGCATCGGCTTGAAGTCTTCTATTGGCGCTCTGCCCGTGCGAGCTATCACCCCAACTCGCTTGGATTCTGGTCAGGTATTCAAAATTCAAGACCCCATTCAGTCGATGTTTTTTGTGGGTTTGACTTCGCATACGACGGCAACCTTCCCGAAAATCGGTGGAATTTTCATGACCCGTCAGGTGCATAACTTTAGTAAGACCCCCGAATGGTGGCAGATCGCGCATCTTGGCAACGGAGTAACGCCCCAATACATGAAGATTTCGAACGATGGCAATCATTTGTTTGTGTCCACCACCAACGGAAGGCTGTACCGTATTTCCAATCTTCTCGCGGCTCGCAAGGCGAGCCAAGCCTTTACGGATTCGGCCAACTACCTAATATCGGTTGCGCTAATTGGCAACTGGTCGGGTCGTTCGGTTACGGGAATTGATGTACATCCAACCGATGCTAACCGCGTTGCGGTGAGCTTAGGTAACTATGGCAATACCTCCTA